>CAYRLT010000729.1:0-4067 GCA_964425095.1 uncultured Luteolibacter sp. | reverse complement strand
TGGATCGCCCAACATTTCTGGGAGCATTACGCATTTACGCAGGACCTCGGCTACCTCCGGAAAACGGGCTATCCGTTCATGAAGCAGGCCTGTCAGTTCTGGGAAGCCCGCCTCAAGGAGCTGCCCGACGGCCGCCTGGTCGTGCCCGAGGGGTGGTCGCCCGAGCAAGGGCCGCGGGAAGATGGCGTTTCCCATGACCAGCAGATCGTCTGGGACTTGTTTCACAACACCATTGAGGCGAGCAAGGCGCTGGGTGTCGATCCAGAGATGCGCGCGCGTCTAACGGACATGCAGGAACGCCTGGTCGGCCCGCAAGTCGGCAAGTGGGGACAGTTGCAGGAGTGGATGGAGGATCGCGATGATCCCAAGAACGACCACCGCCACACCTCGCACCTCTTCGCCGTCTATCCGGGCCGACAAATCTCGCCAGCGGAAACCCCGGAGTTCGCCAAGGCGGCGGCCGTCTCGCTCGAGGCCCGCGGGCAGACTGGCGATGCGCGCCGCTCGTGGACCTGGCCGTGGCGCTGCGCGATTTGGGCGCGCCTCGGCGAGGGCGACAAGGCCGGCGCCATGATCGACGGGCTCTTCGCGCACAACCTGCTGCCGAACCTGTTCGCCACCCATCCGCCGTTCCAGATCGACGGCAACTTCGGCATCACCGCGGCGATGTGCGAGATGCTCGTGCAGTCGCACGCCGGGCAGATCCAACTGCTCCCCGCCCTGCCCGCCGCCTGGCCTAACGGTTCGGTGACCGGCTTGCGCGCCCGCGGTGGCTTCGAGGTGGGCATCGAATGGAAGGACGGCAGGCTCGTTGCCGCCACCGTGAAAAGCCTGACCGGCAACAAGTGCCGGGTGATCTACGGCAAGGAGACCAAGGAACTGGAGATCGCACCCGGCAAAACCTCGGTTGTCCGATTTTGAAAGCTACAACCACAGATCAATGAAAACAAACTCAACCGTGAACACCAACCAGACCACACGCCGCGACTTCCTTAAAACCACCGGCTCGGCTGCGGCTGCCATCGGCTTTCCCACCATCATCCCCGCCAGCGCCCTGGGTGC
Source organism: uncultured Luteolibacter sp. (assembly GCA_964425095.1). Lineage (GTDB taxonomy): Bacteria > Verrucomicrobiota > Verrucomicrobiia > Verrucomicrobiales > Akkermansiaceae > Luteolibacter. The sequence continues at coordinate 3,005 of CAYRLT010000729.1, read as the reverse complement.
CGGCGAGATCCCACCGCCCAGCGAGCGAATCGTGATGGGCGGCATCGGACTCGGCAACATGGGCAAAGGGGACATGAGCAACTTCTTCAACAACCCAAAGGTGCAGTATGTCGCCGTGTGCGAGGTGCGCGGCAATGTCCTCACCGAACGCAAGAACCAGGTGGATGGCAACTACAACAACAAGGATTGCAAGGCCTATGTGGATTTCCGAGAGTTACTGGCCCGCGAGGACATCGACGCCGTGCATATCGCCACCCCGGACCATTGGCATGCGATCCAGATCATCGAGGCCTGCCGCGCCGGCAAGGACGTGTTCTGCCAGAAACCTGAAACGCGCACCTTGCGCGAGGGCAGGCTGGTGGTCGAAGCCGCCCGCCGCTATGGCCGCGTGGTCTCCGGCGGCAGCCAGCGCGCCCTGGAGGACTACCACGGGCTCGTCAATAAATGCTGGAGCGGCGAACTCGGCCCGATCAAGGCGATCAATGTCAATATGGGGACCATGTCCAAGCCGTGCAACTTGCCGGCTGAGAATTGCCCCGCCGACATGGACTGGGAAATGTGGCTCGGGCCGGCCCCCTGGGCTCCCTATAACTCCAAGCGCTGCAGTGGCGACTTCTCTTGCGAAGGTGGCAGTTGGCGGTCCTATTCCGATTATTCCGGCGGCAACATTACCGACATGGGCGCCCACTACATCGGTGGCGCCACCCTCGCCGTGGATGTGCGCGAACTGCAACCGACGGATGTGATCCTTGCCGTGGATGGCGACAAGAAATGGCTTTCCTTCAAATATCCCAACGGCATCGAGCTGACTCTCAACAAGCCGGGCAAAGAGGCGCACCAAGTCGATGGCACCCCCGGTGAGAAACGCGAGCCCAAGATGGTTCCCGGATACGCGGCCAAGGGTGGCATCACCGCCGATTTCCTCGAGTGCGTCAAGACCCGCGGCAAGCCGTTCCGCGACATCGAACTCGCCGTCAACTCCGTGACCGTGTGCCAACTCGCGATCATTTCCTACACCCTCGGCCGCTCGCTCAAGTGGGATGCGGCGAAACAACTCTTCATCGGCGATGACGAGGCCAACCGCTTCATTGACCGGGCTCGCCGCGAACCTTGGCAACTGTGATCCGCCAACCCGCCACTTCATCCATCACCAACCCTTTGCCAAGAAAGACAACCAAATATGTCAGAACAGTTAGATAAAGCCTTTGAAGCGCTCAAAACCTATGACTGGGGCGTGGATCCCGAAGTCATCAAACCGATCGACGAGGAGATCGTCACCACCCACTCCGACGCCGCCGCCCGCAAGGATCTCGAAACCCGCCTGATCGCGGTGCTCAAGACCGAGGCCCCCCGCGCCGCCAAGGACGCCCTGTGCCGTGCGCTCAAGACCGTCGGCACCGCCGCCGCCGTGCCCGCCCTCGCCGCCCTGCTGCCGGATGAAAAGCTCTCGCACATGGGCCGCTACGCCTTGGAACGCATCCCCGACCCGGAAGCCGCCCAAGCCCTGCGCGAAGCATTGGCGAAAGTCACCGGTAAGCTCAAGGTCGGCGTCATTTCCTCGATCGGTGTCCGCGGCGACTCGCTCGCTATTCCCTCGCTCCAGGCGCTGCTCGCCGACGCCGACGCCACCGTCGCGTTGGCCGCCGGCCGCGCACTGTGCGACATCGGCACCGCCGATGCCCACAAGGCCCTCGTTGCCGCCAAGCCAAGCCCCGCCACCAAGGCGGCCGTCGCCGAGTCCGAACTGGCCTGCGCCCAGGCCTTGTTCGCCGCCGGCAGGAAAGGCGATGCCAAGACGGTCTATGAACGACTGCTCAAACAATCGCCACCAAAGCCCGCCAAGACCGCCGCCGAACTCGGCCTCAAGGCGTGTGGCGCACCGTGAAAGCCGAAGACCTTCTAACACACACAATAGCCATGAAACACCAATCGACCGCAATGTTGATACTCGCCGCGCTTGCCTCGGGCACGGGAGCCTGGGCCGCCGTCGCGCCGCCGGCCAACGACCCCGCCACGGTGGCGTGGGACGCCGCCCAAGGACGTCTGAGTCTCCGCTACCACGGCGGTTTGATATTTGATGGCATGATCCGCGCCGAAGACGCGGCCGGCAAGGCGGTGGCGGGAGCCGAAGTGAAGTTCGAGCCGGCCGAAACCCGCGATCCTGCGGGAAAGGTCGAGCAACGCCTGAAGTTCACCCTCGCCAAGCCGCAGGAGGGTGTGAAGCTGGTCCTGGACGGCACCGCCAGTGGCAGCGGGGAGGCCATCCCGACCGAGACCTCCGGCGCGGCGCAGCAGCGGTTTCCGCTGGTCCGCAACAGCGTGGGCCTCAGCCGCAACCTGCGCAACAACGCGCTCTATGACCGCCAATGGGACTGGCTGCTGGCCAGCCAGGCCGATGGCACCACCCGCATCATGCCGAAGACCGACAAGGAAAAGGAACGGACCTTCGGTTTTCTGTCCGCCGGTAACGGCATCGAGTTGGCGTTCCGCCCCCGCTTCTATCAGAAACACCGGAACCTCGCCAACTTCGAACCGTGGACCTATCAGGTGTGGAAAGGCTCCGTCACCGGCTATTGCACGTGGTGGGCCTACAAGTACGACTTCACCCAGAAGACGCTCGACGAGCTGACCGATGTGTTCGCCGCCAAGAAGCTGCCGGATTTCGGCTACAAGTACATCCAGTTGGATGACACCTATCAGACTGGCAACGGCAGTTGCCCGCAAAACTGGCTGACCTGGAACCAGAAGTTCCCCGGCGGCGCGGACTACGCATTGAAAAAAATCAAGTCAACCGGCATGGAAGGCGGCATCTGGGTGCATCGCGTCCACCGGCCCAGCGATCCGCATGTCGCCGACATCGGCAAGCAGCATCCGGATTGGTTCATCCAGAAGACAAACGGCACCCTGTTCATGGATGGAGGCTTTTACATTCTAAACACCAAGAACAAGGAAGCCATTGACGGGATGGTCCGCCCGATCTACCGCGAACTCAAGAAACAGGGCTG
>CAYRLT010000728.1:0-8266 GCA_964425095.1 uncultured Luteolibacter sp. | reverse complement strand
CCAAGGCAGTGGCGAGGAAGCCGTGTTTTCATCAGAGGAAATGACCGCCATGCTCGAACTCTCGCGCAAAGGCATCGCCGATATCATCTCCCTGCAAAAAGCCGCCATCCTAACCGCCGATCGCGCAGCGCCAGCGGATTTGGCCTCACTCGCAGCCGCCTTCAAATCTTAAAAGAAGGGCCCTGATCCTTGCTCCCTCAGCAGGCAACGGAAGGTTTTAGCATGTGAAATGAGTCCGCTGTAAATTGGGCTGCATATTTTCACTCCGCATGCACGAGCAAGACAATTTCGCCCTTCGGTGGGTGGGCTTGAAAATAGGCGAGCACCTCGGCTGCGGAGCCGCGGTGATAGGTCTCGAATTTCTTGGTCAATTCGCGGGCGACACAAACGCGTGCGGCGGGATTTATTTCCGTTAGAATCTCGAGAGTGGAGACGATGCGATGCGGCGACTCGAAGAAGATGCCGGTTTCGCCGGATTGCAGTGCCTCGGTGAGGGCGCTGCGGCGTTTGCCGGATTTCACTGAGAGAAAGCCGCCAAAGCGAAACGCGTGGCATGGAAACCCGGAGCCGATGAGTGCGGTGATGACTGCGGACGGGCCGGGCAAGACTTCCAGCGGAGTGCCGGTCTCGATGCAGGATTGCACCAAGCGGTAGCCGGGGTCCGAAATTCCGGGCATGCCGGCATCGCTGATGACGGCGATGGTTTCTCCGGCACGGGCGGCGGCGACGAGTTCGGGCGCGCGGCGAGCTTCGTTGTGCTCGTGCAGCGAGACAAGAGGTTTTCCTGAAATCCCGAGGTGCGCGAGCAGTTGGCCGGAATGACGGGTGTCCTCACAGGCGATGCGATCAGCGCTTTTTAAGATTTCTACGGCACGGAGCGTAATGTCCCCGAGATTTCCGATGGGCGTGGGGACGAGGATGATGCGGCCGGTGATTTCCATGAGCGATAGGTGGACAACCGCGGGTCAGCGCTGCGGTTCTTCTGCGGAGGATTTTCCGAGAGCGGCGAATGCCAAGACAAAAAAGACAAGAAACACCAAATCAAAGATGACGAAGGGCTTCCACATGTCGGGAATGCCGCCGTCGAACCAGTGGAGCAAGACGATTCCGCAATAGGAAATCTTGAGCAAAATGCCATAGGGAATCAGGCGGCGATTGTTGATGGGATCGCGCGCGATAACGACGAACATGATCGCAAAAATCAACAGCAGGGCGGCTGGAAACTGCACATATCCCGGATGATTGGGCGGGGTGGTTCCATAAGCCTCGAAAACGCGGCCCGATGCGAAGAGGAAAATGATGCCGAGGATGCCGTCGTAAAGGGCGGCGATGATGAAAAGTGGCTTGGTTAGATTTTTCATAATGCTTTCGTGTGGATGGATTGTTTGTAGCGTTTCCGGAAAGTGGAGCGCCGCCAGGCGGTGAAATCATCGCTGTAGAGGCGCTGAACCAGATCGAGGAAGCCGGTATGCAATTGCTCAACCGTCATGTTGGCCGGGCGGTAGTTGATATCAAAGAGCGTGCACTTCTTCCAGTTCCCGGGCTCCAAAAGCCGGCCCTCGTTTTCCAAGCGCGCGTAAAGCGGTGTGCCGGGGAAGGGGGTGAGGATGGTGATTTGCACTTCGTAGAGTTCGGTTTCCCGGACGAAGTTGAAGACGTCATCGAAGATCCGAGGCGTATGGCCATCGAGGCCGATGATGAAGCAGCCGTTCACGGTGATGCCCCGCGACTGGATTTTACGGATGGCTTCGCGGTAACGTGGCAGTTTGCGCAGCTTCCAATCGTTTTTCATTTCCAGACCGTGCAAGCCCTCGTCGACCGGACTTTCCAAGCCAATGAGCACTTGGGCGCATCCGCTTTCGCGCATTAGATCCAGCAGTTCATCGTCATCTGCGACACCGATATCAGTCTCCGCGAACCACCGCAGCTTGCGGCCTAGCAGATGTGGCAGCAGATCCTTCCAGTACCGGTGATGGACGAAACTGTTGTCATCCGCAAACTCAATGAAAGGGCGTTTCCATAGCGACTGGATGCGGTCGATCTCCGCGAGCACTTTCGCCATCGGCTTCTGCTTGTAATGACGGGTGAGTAAAATGGAACTGGCGCAAAACTCGCAGCGGTGCGGGCACCCGCGGCTGGTCTGCACGGTGAGGCGGTTGTATTTCGAGATGTCCAACAAGTGAAACGCGGGCATCGGCGCATCGGCGAGATCAAACCCGCTTTCGAGCGAGCCATATCGGCGCTTGAGCACGCCGTTGGCCGCGTCCTCCAACACTTGTGGCCATGCCGGTTCACCTTCACCGATGACCACCGCATCACAATGCTGTGCGGCCTCATCCGGCAGCATGCTCACATGAAGCCCGCCAATCACCGTGCGGATTCCAACCTCGCGATAGCGATCGGCCAGTTCGTATGCTTCGTTGATCTGTGCGCTGAAACTGGAGAGGGCGACTAGATCGAAACCGATGGGCAGTGTTTTCATCTCCCGGATATCGCTGATCTCGATGTAGGCGATTTCATGTTCGGGCGGCGTCATTCCGGCGAGAGTGAGCAAGCCGAGGCTGGGCAGTGAGGCGATGGTTTTGCTGCGCTCGACGAAGCCGGGCAGCGTCAGCCCGAGGTGCAGCAGTTCGGCATCGCAGGCACGGATGCCACTCATCGCGATAAAAGCGATTTTCATGACAGCTAGATTTTCGTGATTGTGATTGCGATGGCGCCCGCAAGGGACAGCACCGGGATGAAGAATAGATGCCGGAACGGCTTCTTCCATGCGGATAGATAGCAGAGCAGCGGCATGCTCACCGCGCCGGTGATGAAAAGTCCGGAGGCTAGGGCGAGGCCGCTATCCTGTCCGAGTGATCGGACAGTTAGGGCGAAGGCGAGGTTGAGAAACCCGATGCCGAAAAACGAGACGTGGCCGAGGCGCGTCAGTCGCCGCGGCCAAGAACCGTAGCCGCCCATCCACTGCTCGCCATGAAATAACAGACCCGGCACGATTCCTGAAATCACTCCGGCGAGAAAGCCGATCCAAGCCGCTATAAGATTCAGATGACCTTCCATAACGGACACTATAACATCACAACCCAACTGTTGGAATCCCAAACTTCCGGTGCTGTTTCTCATGTATAAGGAGCGGCGGAACGCGTCCGCCGATGCCCATGAAAAGCCAATGAAGAGAGCGAAGCGCTTTCAATTGTCACCTCATGGGCGTGGGCGACCCCCCGGCTTTGCTTTGCGAGCTACGACGGGCAAGCTGTTTCGCCCCTCCTGGATCCAGCCTCCGCCGATTTGAGTGTGGATCAAGCTCCCAGCGCGGCGCGTTCAGCGGCGGTGATGAGTTGCGGGCGGCCTTCGCCATTCACGCGCACGGTGGTGACGCTGCCGAAAGCGGCGGTTTCTCCAGTGGGGGAGAGGACCTCGAAGTTCCAAGTCAGCGAAGAATCTCCGAAGCGCGCGATTTCCAACAAGACTTCGATGCGCTCGCCGGTGAGCAGCGGGCGTTTGTAATCGCAGGAAACTTTAACCCGCGGCCAACCGCCTTGCGCGCGATCAAAAACCAAAACACCGCGGGATTTTAGAAACGCGTGCTCCGCCTCCTCGAAATAACGAAAGATGTTAGGGAAGTGCATCCAGCCGCTGGCATCGGTATCGCCGAAGGCAACCTCGCAGACGTGGCGGTGGAGCGGAGCATCCATCCTTAGGCATACTTACTGACGAGCACCGACGCGTTGTGTCCGCCGAAGCCGAAGCTATTGCTCAAGGCGACTTCCACATCAGCCTCGCGGGCGACGTTGGGCACGCAATCGAGATCGCACTCGGGGTCTTGTTCTTCGACGTTGATGGTGGGCGGCACAATGCCGTCCTGGATCGCCATGACGCAGGCGATCAATTCCATGCCGCCGGCCGCGCCGAGCATGTGGCCGGTCATCGACTTGGTGGAGCTGACCATCAGGCCGTTTTTCACGTGATCGCCGAAGGCCAATTGGATGGCTTTGGCTTCCGCGATGTCGCCAAGACCGGTGGAGGTGGCGTGGGCGTTGAGATACTGGACGTCTTGCGGGTTTTTCTTGCCGTGCTTGAGGGCCATCTCGATGGCGTAGGCCGGGCCGCTGCCATCCGGAGACGGGGCGCTGAGATGGTAGGCATCCGCGCTGACACCGTAGCCGATGAGTTCGGCGTAGATTTTAGCACCGCGTTTTTTCGCGTGTTCGAGTTCCTCGATGACGATGACGCCGGAACCTTCACCCATGACGAAGCCGTCACGGTTTTTGTCGAACGGGCGGGAAGCGCGCTCCGGATCATCATTGCGGGTGCTTAGCGCCTTCATGTTGGAGAATCCGCAGAGTCCCATCGGCAAAATACTGGCCTCGGCGCCGCCGCAAATGAAGCCGTCGGCATCGCCGAATTTGATGATGCGCCAGGCTTCGCCGATGTTGTGGTTGGAAGTGGCGCAGGCGGTGACGATAGCCATGTTCGGCCCTTTGAGCCCGAACTCCATGGAAATGATGCCGCTGGCGATGTTGGAAATCATCATCGGGATGGTGAACGGCGAAACGCGCTTGGGCCCCTTGGTCAGGTAGGTGGCGTGCTCGCGTTCCAGAGTGGCCAGGCCGCCGATGCCGCTGCCGACCATCACGCCGAAGCGCCGCGGATCGATCTTGGAAACGTCCAGCCCGGAATCCTCGACCGCCATTTTCGCCCCGGCCACGGCGAACTGCACGTAGCGGTCCGCGCGCCGCGAGTCCTTGGGAACGCCGAAATAACCGTCCGGCTCGAAGTTTTTCACCTCGCCCGCGATCTTGCAATCGAAGGGCTCCGGATCGAGCTCCGTGATCCTTGAGATCCCGCTGCGGCCCGCTTTGAGGCCTTCCCATGTGGTGGTTAAATCGTTGCCCAATGGCGAAATACAACCAATGCCTGTGATGACTACGCGCCGCTCATTCATAATTTCGAGCCGCAGTTTGGCGGGTCTTCCCCCGCCGCGCAAGCTTCATCACGGGATGTTTCACAAGCCGCCGCAACTTAGCCGAGATGCCGATTCCGTCCTTTTTCGTTGGCCGCTCCGCAATGTGGGCAATCGACGATTTTGTCGCGGCTTTCGTCCTCAAAGGCATACAAACAAAGCCTGCAAATGACGCGCCGGGTAAGCGCGTGCGTTTCTGAATATGCGTGGGCAGCCCGTGAAATCAGGGTGAAAACGACTACCAAGGCGCACGAACCGAGCAGCGAGAACAACACGAAATCAATCAGGGTCAGTTCCATCGGCTGTGGGTTGATTGGCGAAACCGACGCCCACGGCGATCCAGCGCGAGGGGTTTGTGGGTTCGGATTTGAAGGTTAAACGGCGCAACCATGCCTCGATGGATGAAGGTCCGGCCTCGTCACCGCCCGCTAGCGAAACGCAATCCCACACATGGCCCGCCGCATCCAAACGCAGGAGAAAGCGCCAACTCATCGTGGTCATGGTGGCGTTTACCGGGTCTGCGATGGGCGGCAAATAAGTGGGTAGGTCGGTGCTGGTGATTCCAGACAAGGGGTAGATTAACGGGACGAGCTTGAGTTCTCCCGGGAGCGGGGTCGCGTTTGCGGTCAGGAGGCGCTTCGGTAAGACGGGCTCTCCCCTCGCTGCGAACTGCAATGGCGGGGGTGCCGATTTCGGCAGATCTCGCAAAGTGGGAATATAGGGCGGAGGAGACCAACGGGCTGCCCCGAGAAACTCTTGTTCCAGGGCTGCGGCACCTTCCCATTGGGATGGCAGAAAGCGTGAGGGAAACGGGCCTTCCTCACGGGCCCGCAAGGTGAGAATGCGCCCCTCGGGAGTGGCGGCAGTGTTGATCACGCTTGCCTTGGACGCGGCCCACTTCGTCGGCGAATGCACACGGATTTGCACTACGCTCAATAGCAGCGCGAAAATGCCGGTCACCAACAATAAGGCGACCCACTTGGAAAAGACAAATCCAGCACTCGGAGACCGCCCCCAGTTGAACAGCCACTCGGGCGCTTCCTTCCGCTTTTCTTTGATGGAAATCCGTTTTCCCATCATTCTTCAGCCGGTTGCGGCGTGGTGGTTTCCGCGCCGGGCACATTTGCTCCCACCAGCGCCAAGCGGAAACCTTTGCCGAGCACCATTTCGGTGACTTCTCGCTCGATGCCCACCGGGGTTCCGGTATCCGTTTGAAGCAGCACCAATGAATTGGCCTGAGAGCCATCGCCGCGCAATTGATCGAGGCGGGTGGAAAGCTCGGCCGCGCTCATCGCATCCCGCCCGAAGTGGATCCGTGGGCCGGACACGCCCGGCCCCAAGGTGACCACCAAGGTGTTCTGGAAACGCTCCAATTGAAATCGCGACGGCGGCAGTTCGACCGTGACGCCGGATTGCCGCAAAAACGAGGAACTCAACAAAAATAATAGCCACAGGAGCGCGAAAATATTCAAAACCGGCACCGCGTGCAGCAGTCCAGGGCGCTCCGGCAAGGTCATTTCGAGTTTCACTTGGCGTGTTTTTGCGTGGCTTTCCCCGAGCTGTGCTCCGCCGTCACCTCGCCGCGAAACGGCGCGAATTCCACTTCTTCCCGCGCATCGGCGATGAGGTGGACCATCTCGATCCCTGCCCGCTCGATGCGGTGGACGAGACGTTTTGCCCGGCCGAGGAAATAAAGATAAAACAAATACATCGGCACCGCCACCGTGAGTCCCAGCACCGATGTGATGAGCGCCACGAATACCCCTGCCGTTAATTCGGTCGGACTGTTGAAACCTCCTTGTTCGCTCACCTTTTGGAAAGTTTCCAACATTCCGAGCATCGTGCCGAGCATTCCGACCAAGGGTGCCAACAAGGCAACTCCCAGAATTGTCCGGATGTTTTTCTCAATGCGTGGCACTTCAAGTTGACCGGCTTCCTGCACGACATCGCGCAAATCCGCGCGACTCAGGTAATAGCGCAACAACGCCGCATGCGCCACCCGCGCCACCGGCCCGGGTGCCCGCGCCGCCTCGTGCAAGGCCTCTGCAAAGGCTTTGCGCCGGACATGATGCGCCAGTCCGACCAATAAATCGCTCACATTAATGCGTGCCCGATGAAAGAAAAACATCCGCTCCACCACGCACACCGAGCCAATAAACGCCAACCCGAGTAGCACCCACACCAGCGGGCCTCCCTTTACGATCAGCCCTGAAGGTTCCATCAATGCCAAAATCATCTGCCCGAAACCTACGCACTCACCCGCTCCGCTGGCCAGCACCAAAAGTCATGGCCGGCGAACCTGCGCACATCGACTTGAGCGGTGGGGTCGTCAACGTCGCGGTCCGGGCCGAAGTGGTCGTGAAATCAGTGCGGCGCGGGGATTGAACACAAAGAGGGGATCATTCAAAATGAAAATCATGCCGATTCAAAAAGTGGCTATTTTGTTTGAACCTTTTTGGGGTCTCTCGCACTTAACAACGCGAACCCTCTACTAACACCCGGGCCCAAACCGCCATCCTACTTGACCGTCCACCCACCATCCGCCGAGCCCGCCGACCAGCAACTAATCGCCGGAATCAATGCCGGCGACGACCAGGCCTTCGAACAACTCTATCACCGCCACCGCGAATGGGTGTTCCGGATGGCCTGCCGGATTTGCGGCAGCGAGCACCACGCCCAGGATGTGGCGCAGGAGGTTTTCCGCTATTTCCTAGGCAAATTCCCAGGCTTCGAGCTGCGCTGCGAATTGCGCACGTTCCTCTACCCCGCCATCCGCAACCTCTCGCTCGCCTCACTGCGCGGGTCCCGCCGCTTCGTCGGTGGCGAATCAGGCGCCGCCGTTCTCGATCAACTCACCGCTCCGGCCGATGAATCCACTGGAAACCACGACCTCCACCACATCATCGCCAGCCTCAGCGTGGATCATCGAGAAATCCTCCTGCTGCGCTTCGTCGATGGCATGACGCTACCCGAAATCGCCACATTGACCGACATCCCCCTCGGCACGGCGAAATCCCGCCTGCATCACGCGCTCGCAGCCTTGCGATCCGACCCGAAAATCAAAAATTTCGCGGCTTCAGTGAACGATTGACCCATCAACTCCACTTAACCCCCAGACTCCCTATGCACTCCGATCCTTTCAAATCGAATATTCCCGATGAGGAGTCGCTCCCACCCACATGGCTGGAGGCACTCCGCGCGTTGCCTTCGGAACAAGGCGGCCCCCCTGCGGAAACCGACGCTGCCATCCTCGCCACCGCCCGGGAAACGCTCGCCGCCATCCGCCACCGCAGACTGCGCCAA
>CAYRLT010000727.1:0-5857 GCA_964425095.1 uncultured Luteolibacter sp. | reverse complement strand
GCACCGCCGGGGCCAAGTCTTCCATCGGGCGGACTTCCACTTGACGGATATTGACGTTAGCGGTGCTGAGTTCACGCGCTTGTTCGAATTTCAGCGCGATTTGCATCCGGTCCAAAGCGAAAAACAGCGCGACATGCAGCAGGAGCGAAACCACCATCGCCAGCGTCGCCCACCAGCCGATATGCTCGGGGCCGGGCAACCGATAGGTCCCTCCTCCCCGTGATCCATTCCATGAATAGCAATTGGCCATGGCCCACTATACGCATCCGCAATAGGCTGGCAATCATCGGAATTTTCGCGTAGAGTCGCACTTGGCACCCCGCGTGCTACCACTAATTTAACCTAAATAAAATTATGGCTGCAAAAAAGATCGCGAATACATCGACCGAATCCGTCCCTAAAGCGCCCGCGAAAAAAGCCGCGAAAAAAGCCGCGACCAAGACCGCCGCGAAGAAGGTCGCGTCCGTTGCCGCACCTAAGGCGACCAAAACCGCCGTAAAAAAGGCCGCCGCCACTCCCTCGCCTAAGGCTCCCAAGGCCGCTTCAAAGAAGCCTAGCCTCGATGAAATCGCACGCGGCGCTTATTTGAACTACCGCAGCCGCATCGCGAATGGACTCCCCGGAGATTCCCACAACGATTGGCTGGAAGCGGAGCGGAAACTCGGGGTCATTCACTGATCCGGAAATTTCCCTTGCTTCCGGCTTGGAGAACCTGCGGCGCGTGGGCACACTTCGCCCCGTGAACGCTTGCTCATCTTTAGGCATTGGCTTGGCTGGATTCGGAACCGTCGGTTCCGGCGTCTGGAACACCTTGGAACGCAATGGAGAACTCATCACCGGCCGCACCGGTGGCGGAGTCCAACTGCACATCGCCAAGATTCTCGTCCGCGATCCCGCCAAAGCCCGAGCCAATACCGGTGAAGTCCCGACAGCGATGTTCACCACGGATTGGCGCGCCTTGGTGGCGGACCCGGCCGTGGATATCGTCGTCGAACTGATCGGCGGCACGACCGATGCCTTTGAAATCGTCGCCGCCGCCTTGCGGGCCAAGAAACCCGTCGTCACCGGCAACAAAGCATTGCTTGCCGAACGCGGCGTCGAATTGTTTGCGCTCTCCAAGGAAACCAACACGCCGATCCATTTTGAAGCGGCCGTGGCGGGTGGCATCCCGATCATTCGCACGGTGCAGGATTCATTCATCGGCAACCGGATTCTCTCTTTTTCCGGAATCATCAACGGCACATCCAATTACATTCTCGGCCGCATGACCGATGCCGGCCTGACCTTCGAAGCCGCCCTCGCCGAGGCCCAAGCGCTGGGCTACGCCGAGGCCGATCCCGCGCTCGATGTGAATGGCTGGGACGCCGCCCACAAGGCAATCCTGCTCGCCACGCTGGCCTACGGGTTTCCCATCGATCCCGCATCGATCCACGTCTCGGGCATCGAGCAAGTCCGTCCCACGGATATCCATTTCGCCAAGAGTCTTGGCTATGTCGTCAAACTGTTAGCGGTGATCCGAGAACATCCGGACCGCTCCGTGGAACTCCGCGTCCAACCCTCCTTCATCGCCAAATCCAATATCCTCGCCTCCGTGCATGGCGTGTTCAACGCCGTTGCAGTGCATGGCGACGCGGCGGGCGAGTCGCTGTTTTACGGCCGCGGCGCGGGCCAGGACCCCACCGCGTCGTCAGTCGTCGCGGACTTGGTGGAAGCCGCGCGTTCGCTTGGAAACGTTTCCGGCCACCGCGGGTTCCTACCCTACCGCGAAAATGGCCATGTGCTCCCAGTGCGCGAAACCTCCACCGCTTACTACGTGCGCTTCGACGTCACCGACCGTCCGGGCGTGATCGCGGAAATCGCAAAAATTCTAGCAGATCATAGAATCGGCATCTCCGGCACGCACTCGCCGGTGAATCCCACGAATCCGGACGCTGAGTTCGTGGACATGGTTTTCCTATTGCACACCTGCCCCTTCGGAAAACTCCAAGCTGCTCTAGCAGAAGTTGAAAAGCTCGATTGCATCAACAGCGAGCCAGTCGTATTCCGCATCGAAAGCCTCGGCTGAGGGAACCGATACTTAATGCGTCAGCTTTGTTTCCAATCCCCTCGCACCGGTTGGGTCATGCGCTCATTGAGCGACTCCGGCGATATGATGCGGTAGGCTTTGGGATCCCATACGACTTCTTGCCCGGACTTGATCGCCAACAATGAGAGGTGACTGAAAGCGTCTGAACGCACGGCATCTTCGATCGGTGCGATGGATGGTGAGCGTTCGCGGACGGACTCGACGAAGGATGCGTAGTAGTTGTTCCGATAGAGCACGCGCTTGTCTCCTTCACATTCTTTCAATTTGAGCCACTCCGGATTGCTGGCCTCCGCTCCTCCGCGGTTCAGACTTACCCAACCTTTGGAACCGAAGAAAGTGGTCCCATCATCCGGAACGCTTTTACGGTATTTGCTCACGATGGGTTGCGCGTGATTGGGGCTCATGAAATGCATCGGTATGCCACCGGCGAACTTGATTTCCACATCCCAAGTGGCGCAGTTGTTGAACAGCTCATTGGGCGTCGGGAAATCCCCCGTGCCGCGGAAACTGATCGGGCCTTGCTGGTCGTAGTTCTGGCCCCAGATCGCGATGTCCAACGGATGCGCTCCCCAACCGGCGATGAAGCCAATCGAGTAATCGGAACAATACCACGAAGCTGGGCTGGTGATCCGGTCCTTGCTGCAGGGTTTCATCGGCGCGGGCCCGACATACATGTCGTAGTCGAGGCCGTCCGGCACCGGGATTTCCTCCAGTGATCCGCCGCCTTTACCAGCCGGTGCCCAGACCTCGATGCGTTGAAGATCCCCGATGTAGCCGTTGAGGACCAGTTCGACGCCACGCTTGAGGATTTCCTGGCTGCGTTGCTGGGTGCCGTATTGGAAGATGCGCTTTTCCTTCTGACAGGCCTCCAACATCGCGCGGTTCTGATTGAGCGTGTAACCTAACGGTTTTTCGATATAGACATCTTTGCCCGCCCGCACGGCTGCCAGACCGATGGGGACATGCCAATGGTCGGCTGTTGCGATGATCACCGCGTCAATGGACTTGTCGGCGAGCAGCTCGCGGAAATCATTGTAGAGTTTCGGCTCGTGGCCTTGCGCTGCGAGGACGCGCTTACCCGCCGTTTCGCGCCGCGATTTGAACGGATCGGCGATGGCAACGCTCGTTGCGCCCTTCACTCCGAGGAAATTCTGAAGCAACCTGGAGCCCTGGCCGCCCACGCCGATGTGGCCGAGGCGGATCGTGCGGCCCGGAGCGGTTTCCTGACCCAGCACCCGGCTGGGGATGAATTGCGGTGCCACGGCTGCGGCGATAACTCCGCCCAAGAATTGGCGGCGGCTGTTGAGATGGTTTGAGTTCATGAGTGATTTTGGATTTGAATTTTATTGGCTGGACCATTTGCGGAGGCGTTCGGCGGAAACTTTCACCGCCTCTTCGCCAGCAATTTCCAGGGTAGTGGGCCCGTCGAATCCTTGTGAGAGGAGTTCCTTAACGATCGGCTCGATGTCGACGACACCATCGCCGAGCGGAATGAGGCCCATGCCGCAGCCGAACTGCGTGCCGCGCAGTGGCAGCATTTCAGCAGGCATGTCCTTCCAATGCACATGCTTGATGCGCGAGCCGAAAGTTTTCACAAACTGGAGTGGATCACCACCGCCGAGCCATGAATTGCCGGTGTCGAGATTGACGCCGACGGTTTTCTCGTGGCCGAGCGCGTCGAGGATGCGGGACATGCCGTCCACGGTGTCGGTGAGGATGCCATGCGGCTCCAATAACAACTCGATGCCGAAGGTTTCCGCCCAGCGGATCGGCTCGTGGAGTTTCTCGCGGATGCTGAAGAGTCGCTGATCATCCGTGAGATGATGACCGAAGTCCGTCTTCGGGTCGCCCTCGGTGGTGATGACCTGCTTCACGCCGAGAAAATGCGCGAGCTTGATCGCCTTGATGATCTCCGCCGTGCCGTAACGGTCCGGCGAAGTGGGATCGAGCAGGTTGGCATGGGCGCAGACACTCGTCAGCGTCAGGTCAAACTCCCCCACCATGTCCAGAATCGTCGCTGGGTGCGAATCGAGACTGAAGGAAGCGGAAAACCCATACTCGGTGCCCAGCGTGGCACCGTCGTGGTTGTCGGTAAGGTCAGCGTAATCGAAGCCGAGTTCGCGGATCAGTTCAAACTGACGCCGCATCGGCGAGAAAGGTTGGATAAGAGCAAAGCAGCCGATTTTCATGGTGTTGGTTTTTTGTTTGTTAGAAGTCAAGGTTTTGCAGAACGCGCCAGTTCAACGCACTCGGCATCGAACTGGGCTGCCGTCATGGATTGGGCATGCACCAGCACACGATACTTCAGTTGCAGCGACTTTCCGGCCGCCAGATCAAGCGACTCATGATAGAGCGGCGACGGACTGAAGAAGCTCATCGGTTTTTGGTCATGCACATACCATGGCGAAGGCGACCGCAGGTTATCCTGATGCTCACAAATCGCCAGGCCGGCTCCCGCTGACGAGAAATCCATCCAGCGCGCCTTCTGACCGTGAGCTGCCTTCATGTCGTTTTTCCCCTCGCTGCTGCGAATGCTCCAACCTTCAGGCTTGAAGAGTAGCCGCGCCGACAAACCCGCATAGCCGCCATAGGCCTTGCCACCCGCCTCGTGTGCCAAGGGCGTGCGGCCCAAGGTCAGCGCCGCAGCGCCTGCCGTGAAGGTGCTTTGCCAATCAATCCGATAGCAACCCGCCGCATCCGGCGGCGTGATCGATAGCAAGCGCTCTTCCGTCATCAAGACCGCCTGACCCGGCAGGCGATAGTGGATCAACAACGCCACCTTCATTGAAAAATCGTTGCCGGGCTTGAAATCCGCGCTGACCAATTCCGTCTTGCCGTCGCTGGTCTGCGTCTTGGGATTTTCCTCCCAGTAATTCACCCCGTTGATGAATTTCCACGACCACCACAAACCATGATGCCAGGGGTGATCCGCAGGCCGGTTCACCGTCAGCACTTCGCCGCCTACGGTGGACAGCGGGTGAAAATACACTTTGGGCTCTGCGGGATCCACCACCAGTTGCCACAGCACCTGCTCGCCCTTGCACAAGGCAACGTGGGTTTTGCTCTGCTGCCATGAGAGCGCCGGTGGTTCGACGGACTCCTTGGTGGCGGGCCAATTCTTTGCCGGCGGGATGCTGACCTTGCCGCTGGCAGCCCACTCGGTGCCGCGCTGGAGCAGTGTCCGCCATGCGGGGTTGCTCATGCCAAGCGCATCATGCCCGAGCATGATGGCGAAGCCACGTCCGCCTCCGGCTTCGGTGGAGAAGAGGATGTTCTCCGGCTTGCCGCTGCCTTTGAAGGCGGGGTCCGGTGTCACGCTGCCAAGTGCTTTGGCACCTGGAGCCACCAGGGTTTTCTGCCAGAACTCATCCCGGATCCAGAATGGCTCCAGTCCCCGGGTGATCGGTGAGTCCGGGTCATTGAAGGTCACCCGGTTGGCGTGGATCGCTCCATGGGATGTGCCGTCCTTCCAAGTCCCGCAGGCGAGCTGGTGAAACTCCGGCCAATCGTAAAACACAGAGCCGCCGGCATGAACGATGACGAGACCATGACCTTTCGCGATGTGATCGAGGAATCCCTTCTTCGTCGCCGCATCCCACTCTTTCTTTGCCGGGGCATCATTGCCGAAGGTGTTGAAATTGCTCACAATCGCCGCATACGGGGCAAACGATTCGGGTTTCATGTCCATCACACGCTCCTCGACATCCACTTCAAAGCGCCCGGATTCCTCCAACGTCGCCTTGATCGCCGGCGTGGTGGTCTTCCAATCGT
>CAYRLT010000726.1:0-5190 GCA_964425095.1 uncultured Luteolibacter sp. | reverse complement strand
AGTCCGATATTTTGATCTAGGATGGCTTCTTCCAAGGATTGAAGAAGCGACTTATCAGAAAATAGACGAGAGTCACCCATGAGAATGCATGGGAATTTAAAATCAAGAATGGACCCGGTCCATCCCTTGATTGGCCTGCTCATGATTGCGTCAATATCCTCGTTCGCTTCATTTTTTGAAATCCAGTCAACCATGTCCAAATAGGCACTGGAGTGATATGTTGAACAACTCGTCATGCATTGTTTGGTGACCGAATCGATCGCGAAACCTTTCACTAGGGCACCGTTTGACTCACCCTTGCAAAGCAATTTTCCATCCACGAAATTCTGATTGGTGGCCAGATTCCAAGCACTCTTGATCTCTTGCCATCCGTCGCTGGTCTCTGAAAGCTCCACAAGCCTGTGATATTCGGTTCTGATCGTTTTCATTTCGCCTATTCGAATTTTTCATGAAATGGGCTTTTTTGAGCTTGGAATCAAGGGTTAAGATTTCGATCTTCTGGTTCGCTCTATTCAATTCAGCCTATTCCTATGTCCCGATTATTTCGAATTCTTATTTGGTCTGGTGTCTCATTGCTCGGGGCTTTGGCGGTCGCCGTGGCGGCGTTCCAACGCAATGAACCGGTGAATGCGTTGTGGCTCGTGGTTGCGGGTGTCTGCACTTTTGCGGTGGGTTACCGGTTTTACAGCGCGTGGCTGGTGGCCAAGGTGCTTTCGATTGACGTGACCCGCGCCCCGGCGGCGGTGACGCGGGCGGATGGCAAGGATTTTGTGCCAACTCCGCGATGGGTGGTGTTCGGGCATCATTTCGCTGCGATTGCCGGACCGGGTCCCTTGGTCGGGCCGGTGCTGGCGGCGCAGTTCGGCTACTTGCCGGGAACCTTGTGGATTTTGATTGGCGCCACGCTTGGTGGAGGCGTGCACGATGCGGTGGTGCTTTTCGCCAGCATGCGGCGCGATGGAAAATCCCTCGGGCGCATGCTCAAGGAGGAAATCAATCCGTTCATCGGCTTTGTGGCGATGATTTCCCTACTAGCGATCATGACGATCCTGCTGGCGGTGCTCGGGTTGGTGGTCGTGAAGGCTTTGGCGGAGAGCCCGTGGGGGCTGTTTACCATCGCCGCGACGATCCCGCTGGCGATGATCATGGGTATTCTGCTGAAATCCGGCACCATGCGCGTGACGGGTGTTTCCGTTTTTGGTGTGGTTGGTTTGCTGCTGGCAGTGGTCGGCGGGAAATACCTGCCAGACAGCTGGAATCAAGCGCTGCGCCTTGATGCGCCGACGCTGGCGTGGGTGATCATGATTTACGGCTTCGCCGCATCTGTATTGCCGGTCTGGTTGTTGTTAGCCCCGCGCGATTACCTCAGCACCTTTATGAAACTCGGCACGGTGGCAGTGCTCGGGGTGTTTATCGTCATCGCCATGCCGCCTCTGCACATGCCGGCGGTCACGCAATTCATCGATGGCAGTGGTTTCGTGGTGCCAGGACCGGTGTTTCCCTTCGTCTGCATCACCATCGCCTGCGGAGCAGTGAGCGGATTCCATGCGTTGATCTCATCGGGGACCACTCCGAAATTGTTAGGTAGAGAGTCGGATATCCGGATGATCGGCTATGGAGCGATGGTCACCGAGATGCTGGTGGCACTCATGGCAATCATCGCCGCCTGCGCCTTGCCACCCGGCCAGTATTTTGCGATCAACTCGCCCATCAATCCGCAGGATCACGCGGCGGTGGTTTCCCAGATCGAAATAATCAATTCTTACGGACCGCAATATCAGGTGACCCTCGCGGAGATGGAGAAACTCGCGGATGACCTCCAAGAACCCACCATCATCGGTCGGACCGGCGGGGCGCCCACCTTCGCGGTGGGTATGGCGGCGATGTTTTCCAAAGTGATGCCCGGTAAGGCGACTCTCTCGCTCTGGTATCACTTCGCCATCATGTTCGAGGCCTTGTTCATCCTGACGACCCTCGACGCCGGCACGCGTGTCGGACGGTTCATTCTCCAGGATTTGCTGGGAAATATATGGAAACCGCTGGGCGATACCCGTAGTTGGCTTGGCAACATCACGGCCACCGGATTGCTTGTCGCGGCGTGGGGATTCTTCCTCTATCAGGGTGCCATCGACCCCGCGGGCATCGCTAAAAGCCTGTGGCCGATCTTCGGTATTTCAAACCAACTTCTCGCGGTGATCGCCTTCAGTCTTGGCACCACGATTCTCATCAAGTCCGGCAAAGCGCGCTATTGCTGGGTCACCGCCGTGCCGCTAGTGTTCCTCGCGTCGGTGACTTTCGCCGCGGGCTGGATGAAAATCTTCTCGCCGAGTGCCGCCGGATTTCTGCCCGCAGTGCGGAAACTCGAGGCGCAACTGGCAGTCGGTGTCCCCACCGACCAACTCAAAGCCGTGGAAACAGCGCTTTTCAACGCCCGTCTCGATATAGTGGTGGTCACCGTATTGCTCGCATTCGTCGCCGTGATCACTCTCGGGTGTGCTTGGGAATGGTGGAGGATCCTGAGCGGTGCTAAGAAAGCAGTGCTCCACGAATCGCCCTATGTTTCATTGGAAGAAGCCGAAGCCGACATCGAAAAAGTCAAAAAATCCGGGTCATTTCACTGAACTAGTTTTGATCGGCATTGCACAATGAAAGTCGCAATTACAGGGTGGGAACGCGGATTTTTAGTCGTGGATTTTATCAAGATTTTGACAAAAAATGGATATGGTTTGATTGAGTCGAAGAATTATGCAGAAAGAATTCTCGACGGTAAACGAGTTGAGCTAACTCTTGAGGATCCAGTATCACTTAGAGAGCTTAGTAATTTGAATCTGCATTACAGCGTGTGCTCGGTATAGTGCAGCGGCAAGGGGTTCACTTAGGCTATTGTCTTCCATTGCTGGTATCCGGCTTGGTCCAGTGATTGAGGAACCGTTGCCAGTTTTCTTTCCACTGCTTTTCATCATCCGTGGCGCGTGCGATCCATCCGCGGTGGAATGCGGATCCGGCGAGTGGTAATTCGCGGCTTGATTGGCTTCGTGTGGCAAGCAGTGGGTCGGATGCGGGCGGGATTTTGCTCTGAAGTTTGTCCACAAGGTCTGCAAATTTGAATGCAACGAAATGGGGTTGGCCTTGCTCTTTAGTCTGGTGGAGCGATCGTGGGGTTCCAAATTCGATGATCGGTTTGTCATCGGTGTTGATTGGATAGTTGGCAAAGAGGTCGGCGGCTAGCGTCAGGTTGCCGCAGTAAAATAAAAGGATGGTTTGTGCGTTGATAGGCAGCATCAGGTCCTGCATATTGAGGTGGCTGGCGCCGGCCACGGCGATTTGTTTGTCGCGTTCCACATTGAGTGCGCATGGTGGCACGGGGCTGTTGTCCTGATGGCCGACCAGGGCAACCATTTCCGCGCCCGGTTGGAAGTTGCCGCGCCACAAGCTGACTTGTGGGAAAACCGAGAGCATCGTGTTGGTGATGATGCCAAACTCATTTTCGCTGACCTGATAGAGTGGCAGCCATTGAACGAAAACGCCACCGGGGTTGAGGCGATTTTTGGCTTGTTGGAAATGTTCGCGGCTGTAGAGATTGCCGGTCCCGCGTCGGTAGGGGAGGAAGAGGTCGGCGTTGATCATCGCGTAGTTTTCGCGGGTGGCCATCAGGTGATTTCGTCCGTCCTCCACCAGAACCTTTGCGCGCGGGTCTTTGAAAAGTCCGTTGGTGAGGTCCGGGCCGCCGTTGCCTCCGGCGAAATACTTTTTCGATGCCGCAGCCACGCTAGGGGATAATTCGCAGACCACCACTTTCGTGATGTTTTTGAAGGCATTGCGATCAAGCGCTTCACCCGCGGTAATGCCGGTTCCCATGCCCAGAAAGAACACGCTTTCGGTTGAGGGATAGGCTAGCAACGGAATTCGAGCCTGGAATATTTGTGGTGCGTAGGCTTCGGTCGAACCAAGGCTGTAATTCGAATTGATTTTGATGGCGAAGTTGTCCTGATTTTTTTTGACGACCGTAACCGTGCAATCGCTGGCCTCCCATTTTTCCACGATGGTTTCGGGACGACCTTCTGTGTCTGTCGTTCGGGTAATTATTAGCTTGTTAGGGTTTAGTAAAGTGAATGATAGGACCAGCATTGTAAACGCCCCGGCCCTGGCCGCGCGGTTGATGCGGTTTTTGGTTGTGGGTGTTAGCACGGCGATTACCAAATAGGATGCCGCTATTAGTTGCATGGAGCGCCACAAACCGAGCCAGTGGAGTAGTAAAAATCCGCATGCCAGCGATCCGAGTATGGCTCCGATCGTGTTGATCGACGACAGCCTGCCGATGCTTTTTCCCGGGTGTATGGCGAATTGTTCTTCGCCTTTCATGAGGAAGGGAAAGACAGCGCCAAGCAGTAGGCAGGCGGGGCCGATGGATACAAATCCTGTGGCGAAGAGTCGGATGACATAGGCTGCAAATGTGGTCTCGGATGGCAGCATGTGGAGATTGTCCGTGATCCTGATGAAGACGAAAGGCGAAATGCAGAGTGCGCATCCGCCGGCGGAGGTCAGCAAGAGTAGGGATTGCGTGGTGGGGGATTGGCCCCCTGCCAGCTTGGATGCAAGCCAGGCTCCCAGCGCGAGACAAACCAAGACGATGATCAGCACCGACGAGAAGCTATAGACCGAGTTCTCATGGACTTGGGCGAACATGCGCGTCCAAAGCACTTCCAGAGCGAGCACATTGAAGCCTGAAAAGAATGCGAGGAGGCTGATTTGCCTTTGCGTCATCTTTGTGCCGTGTGGCCGGATGGGGGACTTTTGGGATATTTTGGGTGATGATTGACGTTGTGGAGGATTGGTCGCGACGACGTCGATCCCTTCAACTGTTGCGACGCTTCGTGACAGTTTGAATGCCAAAACGGCTGCTACCGTGGAAACGCCAATCGCCACCACGCAGGTCAGCTGAAATCCTAGATTGCCGATCAACACAAACGCCGTTGCAAAGGCGCCGCATGCCGCGCCCATTGTATTGACGGCATAGATGCGGGCGGCTCTGGCGCCGAATTCCGCCTGTCGGCTGATCAGGCACTGACCTAGGATGGGAATGGTTCCGCCCATTAAAAATGCCGGCGGGAAAACCATGACTAGGGTCCACAGGAGTTTGAAGGATAACAACCCGAGTCCCGATCCATCTTGTCCATAAAGCAGTGGATA
>CAYRLT010000725.1:0-4766 GCA_964425095.1 uncultured Luteolibacter sp. | reverse complement strand
ATCGGGCCGGGCTCGATCGATCAAGCCCACACCGCGGACGAGTTCATCGAACTCGCCGCGCTGGAACAAGGGGTGGAATTTTTCTCACGCTTTATCCGCGGCATGCAGCCGTAGGCACGTTCGCGAGAACGCTTCACCAGCGCCCTGCCTGTGAACTCAGGCGACCTGGGTTTCGCCGTTGGGCCCCTGCGTCACTTGCACGATGCGCAGCGGCAGGCGTATCAGGATTTCGTCGTCGCAACCGATATCGATCGAATAAATGCCGGACTCCGGGAAACGAAGTCCTTGCAGGTTCATCACGATGTTGCGGGTCAGGAACGGCACGTTCTTGGGCAGCTGGACTTCGAACTCCGGCTTGATCGGCATGTTGTTCGGATCCAGCGACTCACCGTCCTCGTTGATGATGTTGATCGAGAGTTTGTGGCGGCCGATGTCCTCCGGAGTGAAACAGAAGCGCATGGCCAGGGCGCAGGCGGGATGCACGACCGGCAACGCGCGGGCCGCCAAGGTGTCAAAGGTTCCGGTGATGACCAGCTTGCCGTTGTAGTCGGCGGCGAAGTCGCAAAGAGTGGCGATCTGAATGTCCATAATGGAAATGATTGGATGATTTGAACGAAACTGCCGCGCGGCGTTCCGCATGGCGACGCGCTTTCTCTGAAGCGATCCGGGCGAAGCGTAAAGCGCAAAGAGATGAACAGCCCCCCGCATACCGGGAAAGTCGGATTTCAATACCGGAGCCGCCGGGCGAATCATGAGGCGAATGCAGACTCCCGAGCCGAATATCCGCCGATCAAAAGATCTTCTCCAACACTCCCAACTCGCCAGCAATGCGGTTCCGCAGCGGGATTCCAGAAGATTTCCGCAAGTTGTTCACAATCGTGAAAGCATCGGATTTGCCGCATGTTTCCGGCCAAATCATGTCTCGCAGCCACTGTGAGCTCAGGACCAAACCATGACGGGCTTTCATCATGAAAAACACTGTGAACAACGTGCCAATAATCGTGAATACCCGCCAAATATTCCTCCAACTCACTGATTTCCAAAAAACAAGAGTGGCAAAAAAAGCATCCGCCACTCGATTCGCGCGGGCGAACGACCGCAGGGCGCTTGTGAAAAGCGGCCTTTTTTTTCTACGCAAATCTTCTGAAGTCCGGTGAAATCAGAACTTTGCGAACGGGATTGCCCGTTAGACGCCAAATGTGATTTTTGCCCAAGTTGTTCACAATTGAATCCAACATGTGTTCCATCCGTGTCAGCCGGAGGATCGCCAAGCCCTTTCAGACCTTATTTTTGTTCGAGCAAACCCTTGGCTCCTTCTTTCCTGCGGATCTCAGCCTCTCCGTCATGGCGAGAATCGCCGGATGCGTGAAGCGGCGCTCGGCCGTAATCGCGTAAAACTGCGTCTCCACCTCCTTCGTCCGCCCGATCGGCACAAAACCATACCTCTCGACCGCCTCCGAAACCACAACCGTAGGCACCGCAATGAAGCCGGATCCACTGGTCGCCACGATTTTCATCAGTCCCGCATCCTCGAACTCCGCCAACACTCGCGGCTGAATCCCGGCCGCTTGAAACCATTTTTCTAAATCCCGTCTCAGGCTGCAATTTTGAGTCGGCAGCAAGGCCGGCGCATCATCGAGATTATTCGGGAATCGCCCCTTCAGCGATCGAGCCAGCCTAGGCATCGCGCAAAACGTGATCTCGGATGACCCGAGCAAATGATTGAAAACCTTACCCGCAGAACCCGGCGAAACCGCCTCATCGGACAACACCACATCGATGCGATGGGTGCTCAACTGGGAAACAAGGTCCGCCAATTTTCCCTCATGACACGTCAACCGCACCGGCGGTTGGTGATCCAGCACCGGGCGTAATATCTCATAACTCATCAACTTCGGAAACGAATCCACGATCCCGACATGCAAACGCAGCGCACGCACGCCCGGGGCCTGCTTGGTCGCGCGTAAAATCTCACTGCCCAGCGTGAAAATCTCTTCCGCATAGCCATGAATCAATTGGCCAAACTCAGTCAACTCCAACGTTCTCCCACTCGGCCGGAAAAGCGACTCCCCGAGACTCGCCTCCAACACCTTAATCTGCGTACACATCGATGGCTGCGAAACCCTCAGTTTCTCCGAAGCGCGGCGAAAACTTCCTTCGTTCGCCACAGTCCAGAAATAGCGGAGGTGATGGTAGTTGAGAAATTCGGTGCTGACTGACATTTCCATTTTTTGAAACGATTAATGTGATTTTTCGAATTATGCAAACTTTTGCTGATCTGCCATCTTCTGCACGTCAACCCGAAACCCCATGAAAATAAACCTCACCCACCGCAACCACGTCCCCTCCAAGTCCATCGTCGAGACCATCGGCAAGGAACTCAAATCCCTCGAGCCCGACCTCCAAATCGATGAGGCGCGGGTTCACTTGGAACGCAGCCTAACTGACAGCCCGCCTTTCAAAGCATCCTTCCATTTGGTTACTCCCGGTCCAGACGTGATCGTGAAATCCAACGACCACACGCTTCGTGCAGCCATACTCAAAGCCTTCCAGCGGATCGCTGCAAAAATCGGCCAACGCAAAGTCAAACGCTCGCACCGCCGCGAGAAAGCTCCCGCCATAGACTTGACGCGCCGCCGTCCTGCTGGCGGATTGCGCCATTAAAACCCACCGATCATCGCCTGAAATAAAATGCCTGTCCTTTCACTACTCGCCACCACCGCAGCTACCGCCGATCCAGCAAGCATGAAAATGTGGGCCTACATCGGCTTCATCGCTCTTGTGCTGGTATTCCTCGCCCTTGATCTCGGTGTCTTCCACCGGGAGGCCCATGAAGTTAGCATGAAGGAATCCATCACTTGGTCTGGCATCTGGCTCACTTGCGGAGTCTCATTCACTGCGTTCATTTACCATGCCTATCAGCATCACTGGTTGGGCCTAGGATTGGAAACCCCGATCTATGCGGGAGGGGCGATCGTGTTGGGAGAAGTTACGGGAGCCACAGCGGCAATCCAATATCTGACCGGATACATCGTCGAGAAGTCTCTGGCGATGGATAATATTTTTGTCATCGCGATGATCTTCGGTTACTTCGCAATTCCTGAGAAATACCAGCATCGCGTGCTCTTTTGGGGAATCATCGGTGCGCTCATCATGCGCGGAGGAATGATCTTTCTCGGAGGAGAACTGATCATGCGATACACATGGATCCTCATTGTCTTCGGTTTGTTCCTGATTTTCACCGCGGTGAAAATGGCGCTCATCACAAGCCACAGCGATCCGGGAAATAATCCAGTCGTGAGACTTACCAAGCGCTTCTTCCGCACGGTGGGTTTCTATGACGGGCAGAAGTTCTTCACCCGCCGCACGGTAGCTCCCACTTATATCAAGGATCCGAAAACAGCCAGTGACATCGCAGCCCCTGCCGACCCGGGCACCCTCTCCGCACGTTGGGCTATTACTCCACTTTTCCTTGCGTTGATCATGGTGGAGATCACCGACCTCGTGTTTGCTGTTGATTCTATTCCCGCGATTTTCGCGATCACACCGGATCCTTTTATCGTCTTTACCAGCAACATTTTCGCGATCCTCGGCTTGCGCGCCCTGTATTTCTGCCTGGCCGCCCTGATTGCGAAGTTCCGCTTCCTCAAGCCTGCCCTGATCCTGATTCTCGCCTTCATCGGCATCAAGCTGCTGCTACTCGCCGCGCCGCCATATTTCAATGATTTCGGTCTCAGTGCCAGTGAACTCAAGAGCATCAAGATTGATCCGCTTGTTTCGCTGATCATTGTGCTCGGCACGCTGGCTGCGGCAACGGTGATGTCCGTCCTGATCCCCAACAAAGAAGATAAAAATCTGATCTGATCATTTCTGATCGTTTCTGATCGTGTCACCATTTCACGTAGAATGCCAATTCTCACATTCAGCAATTTCCCAGAAGCCACGAAACGTATCGTTGATACTTTCTGGTTCCAGCGTCTGATCATTCTGACGATTCTGATAGCCGGCGTGCTCGCGGGGATTGAGACTGACGCCGGCATGATGTCCACCCACGGTCCCACGCTGCGGGCGCTCGATGGCATCGTGCTGGGCATGTTCATAGTCGAGGCGATTCTGAAGATAACAGCACGCTGCCCGCGGCCTTGGGGATATTTCCGGGATGGCTGGAATGTCTTTGATTTCACCGTCATCGTGGTATGCCTGCTACCGATGGATTCGCAGTTCGCCGTGGTGCTGCGCCTCGGCCGGACGCTGCGCTTGCTGCGCCTTGTTTCCGCCCTCCCGAAACTTCAGCTTCTGGTCGGTGCGCTAATCAAAAGTTTCAGCTCCATGGGCTATGTAGGTCTGCTGCTTGGCATCATGTTCTACATCTATGCCATTGCCGGAGTTCATCTCTTCGGTGGCCACGATAAGGAACACTTCGGCAGCCTGTCACGGGCTTTCCTGACGCTCTTCCAGACGATCACCCTCGACGATTGGAAATTCCTGTTCGTCAGCGCGCAAGGCTCGGCCCCCGCCGTCGCCTCGGTCTATTTCATCAGCTTCATCCTGCTTGGCACGATGATCATGCTCAACCTCTTCATCGGCATCATCATGAACAGCATGGAGGAAATGCACGCCGAGCTGGATGAATACAACGAGGCCAGGCGCGGCGTTGCCGAGAAAGGCAGCGTCCTGGTCGACGTGACCGAGCTCGATCGGCAATTGACCGCCCTGAAGTCCCAGCTCACCCTCCTTCGAACGAAACTGACTCAAAACACACCCTG
>CAYRLT010000724.1:0-3077 GCA_964425095.1 uncultured Luteolibacter sp. | reverse complement strand
CAACTGACCTTGCTCGGAAACCGCCCGCGCCAAGCGCCATCCTGAAATACCCACACCCATCCCTCCTTGAATAATTGGAGGCAATTCCGCCGCATCGGTCGTATAGAGGACTGAGGAGTTCTTACTCATTTTGTGAATCATTGAATCGTTTGGCCAACCACCAATAGCAAAGTGTCCCATGCACAGCAAATCATTTGAAATGACTGAAAAAATCAGGCACAAATGCAGTTCACGCCGAAAGCAAAATCCGCACCGCTTTTTGGGTCAAGATTCAGCGAATGTTTTTTCTTGATTACCCAAGGTGCCGCCAGCCTCACTCGGAAAGCCACTCCCTTAGTGCCAGCAGGATTTGAGAAAATTTAGCATTTTATGCTTGGTCGTAACTACCCATAGTTCAAAATAAAAACACCTGACACCACATATAGTGTTTGTTTCTCGTTTCCGAACTAAAACCTCCATCGATTGAACCATCTCTCCTGTTTACCCACTTCTCCGACCATGAAACCACCATCTCCGACCCTCGAATTTCCGGCACACCGCATGAGCGCTCCATCTCCCACCCACTCCGGACTCGCCTTCGAGACCCATTTTGCAAGTCCCGGCGTCTCGCCATTCGACCAGATTGAATGGGACCACCGCACTGCGGAAATCACTGACGACAGCGGCAAGGCGCTTTTCCGTCAGGAAAACGTGGAAGTTCCGAAATCATGGACCGAACTCGCCACCAAGATCGCCGTTTCAAAATACTTCTATGGTGATGCATCAGTCGGTACCGACCCGCACCGCGGAGGCCGCGAGCAATCTGTCCGCCAACTCATCCACCGCGTCACCCGCACCATCACCGACTGGGGACTCGAGGACGGCTACTTCGCCAATGAAGCGAGCGCGGAGAATTTCTATCAGGATATAACCTGGCTTTGCCTCCATCAATACGGAGCCTTCAATTCGCCGGTTTGGTTCAACGTCGGACTCTATCACCAATACGGCATAGGCAAGGGTGGCAGCGAAGGCAGTTGGCATTGGGACGAGGAAGCCGGCAAAGCCCGCCGCGCCACCAGCCAATACCACTACCCGCAAGCCAGCGCCTGTTTCATCCAAAGCGTGAAGGACAACATGGAGGACATCATGCGCCTCGCCACCTCGGAAGCCATGCTCTTCAAATACGGCTCCGGCACCGGCTCCGATCTATCAACCCTCCGTTCGTCCCGCGAAAAACTCTCCGGCGGCGGTCGCCCCTCCGGCCCGATGTCATTCCTGCGCATCTACGACCAAGTCGCCAATGCGGTGAAATCCGGCGGAAAAACCCGCCGAGCGGCCAAGATGAACACGCTCAAGGATTGGCACCCGGACATCGAAGATTTCATCGAGGCCAAAACCATCGAGGAAAAGAAAGCCTGGGCGCTCATCGAACAAGGCTACGACGGCTCCTACAACGGCGACGCCTATGGCTCGGTGATGTTTCAAAACGAAAATCTTTCCGTCAGGACCAGCGACGAATTCATGAAATCCGCCGTGGACAACGTCGATTGGTGGACTCGCCGGGTGACCGATGGCGAACCGTGCGAAAAGAAAAACGCCCGCGAACTGCTGCGTAAAATCGCGCTTGGCACCTGGACATGCGGCGATCCCGGCATGCAATTCGATTCCACCATCCACACTTGGCACACCTGCAAAGGCAGCGGACGCCAAAACTCCACGAACCCTTGTTCCGAGTATCTCTTCCTCAACGACACCGCCTGCAACCTCGCCTCACTCAACCTCGTCCGCTTCCAACAACCCGACGGATCATTCGACGTCGACCGCTTCAAATCCGCAGTTCGTTTATTCATCGTCGCCCAGGAAATTTTGGTCGATCGCGCCAGTTATCCCACCAAGCCCATCGCGGAAAACTCCCATGCTTTCCGCACCCTCGGCCTCGGCTACGCCAACCTCGGTGCGCTCATCATGAGTCGCGGACTCGGCTATGACAGCGACGAAGGCCGCACCTACGCCGGTGCCATCACCTCACTCATGACCGGCCATGCCTATCAGGTCAGTGCCGAACTCGCCGCCGCCAAAGGGCCCTTCGCCTCTTATCACGATGCCCGCTACGGCGATGTCACCGATCCTCCCGCGCCATCGAACGAACCATCGATGCTCGAAGTCATCTCCCGCCACCGCGAATATGCGGAAAAAATCCAAGGTAGCGGCGATTGCGCGCCCATCATTCAAGCAGCCCGCAGTGCATGGAACGAGGCCTTGGAAAGCGGCCGCCATCACGGCTACCGCAACGCCCAAGTCACCGTGCTTGCGCCCACCGGCACCATCGGTTTCCTAATGGACTGCGACACCACCGGCATCGAGCCCGACATCGCGCTCGTGAAATACAAACTCCTCGCTGGCGGCGGCATGTTGAAAATCGTCAACCGCACCGTGCCACCCGCCCTCAAACGCCTCGGCTACACCTCGGATGAAATCGCCGCCATTCTCATCCACATCGAGAAATACGATACCATCGAGGACGTCGTCGATCCGGACACCGAGCAACCCGTCCGCAGCGGCCTCAAACCCGAACACCTCCCAGTCTTCGACTGCGCCTTCAAGCCGCATCTCGGATCCCGCAGCCTCAACTACCTCGGCCACCTCCGCATGATGGCCGCCGCCCAGCCATTTCTATCAGGTGCCATTTCAAAAACGGTCAACATGCCCGAAAACGCCAGCGTCGAGGACATCATGCAGACCTACATCGAAGCCTGGCAACTCGGCCTCAAAGCGGTCGCCATCTATCGCGATGGCTCGAAACGCTCAGCTCCGCTCAACACCAAAAAAACCACCGGCATGGGCGGCATCGCCGATGCCGCCACACCGGGTGCAGAGGAACTCGCCGAGCGCATCGCCACATTGATCCGAGAAAACGAGGACCTCCGAAAAAAATCGGAACACCGCGTCCGCCGCAACATGCCGGACACCCGCATGTCCCTCACCCATAAATTCGAAATTGCCGGCCACGAGGGTTATATCACTGCCGGCCTTTATGACGATGGCCAACCCGGCGAAGTCTTCGTACAAATGTCCAAGGAAGGCAGCACCATCGGCGG
>CAYRLT010000723.1:0-2023 GCA_964425095.1 uncultured Luteolibacter sp. | reverse complement strand
CCCCCCAGGGTGAAGATGGCGGCGTGGGCGAGGTTCAACATATCCAGGACGCCGAAGACGAGCGTATAGCCCACCGCGAACAGTCCGTACACGCTGCCCATGAAGAGGCCGTTGATCAACTGTTGGAGACGTACGTTCACCCGTCTCCTCGACGGCCTTAGTTGCCCAATACCACGAACTTCCCGCCTTTAATCTCCTGCACTATGCCGGCATGGTCGCCATCACGGCCCTCGGTGAATGAGAAACGGCCTAATACGGTATCGAGATTCTTGATCTTGGCCATGGCGTCGCGAAGTGCCTTTCGATCACCGGTGCTGCCCGCAGCCTTCGCCGCCTGATACGCGATCTGCACGCCTGCGTAGGCCTGGGCCGCAAACTGATCCGGCGCATGGTTGTACTTCTTGGTATAGTCGTTGACGAACTTCACGTTGAGCCGCGCGGTAGACGAGATGTTCCACGCAGCACCCACAATCACCCCTTCGGCTGCGGCGCCCGCGTTCTTGATCAGACCGGGAGAGTTGAAACCGTTGCCGCCGATGATGCGCACCGTCATCGGTATTCCCAACTGGCGTGCCTGGCTGATGATCCCGGAGGCCTCTTCTGCCAGGGCGCCGCAGATGATGGCGTCAGGGTTTTGCGCCTTGATCTGGGTTAGTTGCGGCGAAAAGTCGCGGTCCCCCTTGGCGAAAGTCTGTTCGCCGACGATCTGGATGCCCGAGGATTGGAGAACCTTCTTGAACACCTCATAGGTGGCCTTCGTCATCGCGTCATCGTTTCCATACAGGAGAGCAACCTTCTTGAGTCCCAGCTTTTCTTTTGCAATCTTGACGGTGTGGGGGATAACCACGTTTTCGGTCAATGAGTCCCGGAAGATGTAGTCCCCGATCTCGGTGATACCGGAGATGGTATTGCTGACGGCAAGAACCGGCACCCCTGCCTTCTGCGCGATGGGGTCGGTGATCTTGGCCGTGTTGCTCAGGGTAGGTCCGATGATCATGGATACTTTGTCGCCATTGATGAGCTTGTTGAACACGTTGGTGCCCTGTTGAGGTACGCTTGCGTCATCCTCGAAAATGGGGGTGATCTTCAATCCGCTGCCCGCGGCAGCATTGATCTGATCGATTGCCAGGCTCGCACCTTCTTTCTGACTGGTGCCGTACACCGCCGCACCGCCAGTCATGCTGAACACAAAGCCGATCTTGATCGCGGCGGAAAACGCCGGAGTCGCGATGGCCGTCAAAAGGAACACGCTTGCAACCACTCCGATTAGAGTGCGAACTGATAATTTCATATGACCTCCTTAAATTTATGCATGGCTTCTGAGTTAAGTCGCCTTTACCACGGAATTCAACTCAGTCGGACCATGCCCCGCCTGGAAGGCCGTTATTATGCCAGACGATAGGGCAATCTCTACGCCCGGACATAGAGCGGAGAAGATTAGGATGATTTTCGGCTGAGTTGCTTTATTCGAAGATAGACAGGAATTCCCCTGCTGAAGCACGCGATTCGAGCAACTTTCCTCGGTTAAAGTATATCATACGTAGCCCTTCTTTTTCAAAACAAATGAAGAAGGCTGAT
The DNA here is from genome assembly GCA_964425095.1 of uncultured Luteolibacter sp. Taxonomy (GTDB): domain Bacteria; phylum Verrucomicrobiota; class Verrucomicrobiia; order Verrucomicrobiales; family Akkermansiaceae; genus Luteolibacter. The sequence continues at coordinate 445 of CAYRLT010000723.1, read as the reverse complement.
GACCATTTGGGGGGGGACATCCCTCTGCACGTCGTCTTGTCTGTTTTTTTGTGTCGGACGACGTCTTGTTCGGAAAACTCCATGACCCGCAAGCGGGTACTCCGCGGTCTGCAAGGCTTGCAGCCCATCCACATCTGAGAGTTCCACTCCAAGCCGTCGTCCACTCACGCCCGTTTTCCGGTACGCTCCAGAAAACGGGAATCGGCGCGGATTATCCAATTTCTTGGGCTTCGCCCTCACGTCCCACGTGTCTCACCGTTGTTGACCGTCACGTCCTACGTCCAATCGTAGCGAACGTCCCACGTCCTACGGGATCACCACGTCCTACGGTTGCAGTGCCTTCGGGCGGCGACCCCTTGACTTCGCGTTATCCATCAAAAATCACTCCTACCTTGAACTTTGAAAGTGAGGCACTTTCTCTTGACATTTCAACATTTCAAGAGCG
>CAYRLT010000722.1:0-6957 GCA_964425095.1 uncultured Luteolibacter sp. | reverse complement strand
AGCGAAGAAAAAACCTAGCAGGATTAGGGTGAATGCGGCCATCCACTCGAAGTTGCCATTGAGCAGGCCGGTGTCATAGCCGGACTGGGCGAGCGAGACGAGATGGACGCAGGAGATGTTCGTGGCGAAGAGCGCAAGGCCGATGACCGGCCATTTGAGCGTATGGGCGGCCATGAAATAATCGCCAGCGACGGATTCACCCTGCTGCTGGCCTTTCTTTTTGGCGTTCATGCCGGCCCAACAACCGAGTCCGACGACACCGGCGAGGTAAACGATGACGATGGTCCAATCGAGGATGCTGATATTCATAAAGAATGTTTTTCTTGAGCTGAATTAATCCTTTGCAGGGAATGGCGAACCAGTCTTGCATGATTCTTCGGCGAATGATATTGAACATTCCATGAAGGCTTCGTTCCCATCGCCGATTTACCAGACCGGGGCGGATCGCTTTGAAATCGACAGTTGCAAGGCTCAGATGAAAGCGATGAGCGAGGGCAAGATCGAGCTGCATGCGCTATCGAAAGGCTATTACCCTGGGAAGCGAATGAATTCGAACGTTTTGCCCGGGCTTAGCAATATCGGTTTCTGGAATTGCCGGGGCTCTCAGGACTGGGGCCTTGAGCTCCATCGGAATGAAGGCTTGGAGATCGTATTTCTAGAAACCGGGGGGATAAACTTCGAAGTGGATGGCCGGAACCACCTGCTGCATGCGGGAAACATGTCGATCACTCGACCGTGGCAGATGCACAAGTTGGGCGATCCTAATATCGGTCGGGGCCGGCTCTACTGGTTGATCCTGGATGTGGAGGTGAGGCGGCCGAATCAAGAGTGGAAGTGGCCGGAGTGGGTGGTCCTGGCTTTGCGGGATTTGTCGGAATTGACGAGGAAGTTGCGGCAGGGTGAGCAGTCGGTGTGGACGGCGAATCCAAGAATTCGGGAGATTTTCCGCGATTTGGCGGACTGTATTTTGCGGTGGGGTGAGCCGGGGGTGACGTCGCGACTTGCGGTGGGAGTGAACCGACTGTTGGTGGAGTTGCTCGACGTGCTGGCGGAGCAGCAGCTTGAAGAATCGCCGGAGATGGTGACGCGGAGGCGGACGGTGGAGCTGTTTTTGAAGGATCTGGCAGACAACCCGGCCAGTAGCGCGGAACCCTGGACGCTCAAATCCATGGCGAAACAATGCGGCATGGGGATTACCGCGATGGCGAAGTATTGCGGGGAGTTGGTGAACAGCGGGCCGATGGCTTACTTGAATCATTGCCGTCTGGAACATGCCGCATGTGCCTTGCTGGAAAAACGAGGGTCGTCCGTAACCGAAATTGCGATGTGGGCCGGTTTTAATTCCAGCCAATATTTCGCGACATTATTCCGCAAGCGCTATCAGATGACGCCGATGGCTTATCGCGCAGGGGGCTTGGTTCCGTCGCAGGGATGACGCGGAAACGGGTCACCGCAAGGTCACCTGCTATTTTTCTTTTCCTTCTTCGCCAGCTTCTTTTCCTTGGCTGTTTTGGTAGGCTGCTTTTTGGTCTCTTTTTTTGCGTCTTTGGTTTTCATCGGTGCTTGGGGTTGGATGATTAGTGCCAAGTCGCCTGACAGGGCACTTGTTTGTGACACCAGATTGTCGAGTGTGCAAGCCTGCGAAAATGGAACTCTGAAGTTGCAGTGGGGTGAGAGCAAATTGACCGCTGATTTCACTTGTCGAGTTATCACAAAAAAAGCCGGACGGGATGAACCGTCCGGCTTTTTGATTGAATGGATGTGTGGGCGAGACGCCCACACTCCTTGATTTATTCTTCGCCTGGGCTCCACTCTTCTGAAGCGGCGGCGGAAGCGAGGTTGAACGCTTGTTCGAGGCCGACCATCTCGGAAGATGGGCGAAGGCTTTCGAAGCTGGCGCTTTCCTTCTTGAGTTGTTCTTCGGTGTATCCGACGGCTTTGATCGAGAGACCGATGCGGCGCTCGACTTTGTCCACCTTGATGACGCGGGCTTCGATTTCGTCGCCCACCTTGATGATGTCTTTGACCTTTTCCACGTGGTCTTCGCTGAGTTGCGAGATGTGGATGAGGCCGTCGATGTCACCGTCGAGGCTGACGAAGGCGCCGAAGGACGCGATCTTGGCAACGGTGCCCTTGACGAGGTCGCCGACCTTGAAGCGGCTATCGATGAGGCTCCATGGATCGCTCTCGGCTTGTTTGATGCCGAGAGAGACGCGTTGGTTGGCCTTGTCGATGGCGAGCACCACAGCTTCCACTTCGTCGCCCTTCTTGAGGACTTCGGACGGGTGGTTGATCTTGCGGGTCCAGGACATGTCCGAGACGTGGATCATGCCGTCGATGCCTTCCTCCAGTTCCACGAACGCACCGTAAGCGGTGAGGTTGCGGACCGGGCCCTTGATGGTGGCGCCGACTGGGTAGCGGAGTTCGATTTCGTCCCATGGGTTCGAATCGAGCTGGCGCACGCCGAGCGAGATTTTCTGTTCATCGATGCTGATGCCAAGCACGACAGCTTGGATTTCCTGGCCGATTTCGAGCACGTCGCTTGGGCGGGTGATGCGCTTGACCCAGGAGAGTTCGGAAACGTGAACCAGGCCTTCGACGCCTTTTTCGATTTCGATGAACGCACCGTAGGGCAGGAGCTTGGTCACGCGGCCTTTGACATGGTGGCCGATCGGGAACTTGCGTTCGATGTCTTCCCAGGGGTTTTCGGACATCTGCTTGAGGCCGAGCGAAACGCGCTCTTTCTCGCGGTCGACGTCGAGGATGACGACATCCACGGACTGGCCGATATGGAGCAGTTCCGAAGGATGATTGATACGGCCCCACGACATGTCGGTGATGTGGAGCAAGCCATCCATGCCTGCGAGATCGACGAAGGCACCGAAGTCGGTGATGTTCTTGATCGCGCCGGTGACTTTGTCGCCGATTTTGACGGTTTGGAGGAATTGCTGACGTTGTTCGGAGCGTTCGGCTTCGATGACTTCGCGGCGGGAGAGGACGATATTTTTGCGCTCGTCGTTGACCTTGACGATTTTGAATTCGTAGACGTTGCCGACGTATTCGTTGAGGTCTTTCGGTGGGATGATGTCCACTTGTGAGCCGGGAAGGAAAGCTTCGACGCCGACATTGACGGTGAGTCCGCCTTTGACGACCGACTTGACCTTGCCGCGGACGAGGCCGCCGTCTTGGAAGACTTTGACGATCTTTTCCCAGTTTTGTTTGTGGGCGGCTTTTTCCTTCGAGAGGACAACCATGCCCTCATCGTTTTCGAGTTTTTCGAGCAGCACTTCGATTTCGTCGCCGATTTCGATTTCTTCATCCTCGAATTCGTTCGATGGGATGGCGCCTTCGGATTTGTAGCCGATATCGACTAGAACGACTTGAGGGCGGATTTCAAGAATCGTGCCTTTGACGATCGATCCTTCGCGGAATTCGCGAAACTTGGAGTCGATGAGGTCGTTCAGTTCAGTGTTGGTGGGTTCCGCGCATGCGTAAGCCATATGTTTACTTGGTTTGGGGTTGTGTTGTTGGTTCGTTTTCCTTCTGACAATTGCCCCGGAATGTGGAAATGCTGACAGACACCGGGGCTCCAACCGTCTGCCAGCAAGAGGGAAACGGACACGCAGACTAGGTACCGAATCGGTGCTGGCAAGGCCAAAGGCAGGTTTTATTCCGGGAAAAAATCAGGCCCCGGGCTTTTCCCTCAGGCGTTTTTCATCAGGGCGGCGGCGTAGAATCCGTCGAATCCGGTGGCGGCGGGGGAGACTGGGCGTTCTTCGATGAGGGTGAATCCGCCTTTCTCGATCAAGGAATCGACCGCGGCGCGGTTTTCCGACGGCAGGATCGAACAAGTGGCATAGACGAGGCGGCCGCCGGGTTTGAGCATGGTGCTGTAGGTGGCGAGCAATTCTTTCTGGATGCTGCGGACGCGTTCGAGTTGGGCGGGTTTGAAGCGCCATTTGAGGTCGGGTTGGCGTTTCAAGGTGCCGAGGCCGGAGCAGGGGGCATCGATGAGCAGGCGGTCGGCGATATCTGTGAAATCTGCGGGAGTGGTGGCGTTGATCAGCTTGGATTTGATGCAGGTGGCGCCGGCACGTTTCGCGCGGCGCTCGAGTTCGCCGAGTTTATTGGCGTCCACATCCATGGCGAAAACGCGGCCCTCATTTCCCATGAGTGCGGCGAGGTGCAGTGATTTGCCGCCCGCGCCTGAGCAGGTGTCGATGATGCGCTCGCCAGCTTGGGGATCGACCAGCGGGGCGATGAGTTGCGAGCCGGCATCTTGAATTTCCACCCGGCCCTCGGTGCGCAGGGGTTTCGGCAACATTTTTCCGGGTGCCAGGACGAGGGCGTCCGGCAAGCCGGGGACTTCGGTGGCGATCACTTGATGGCTGGCCAGCCATTCGATGGCTTTTTCACGGGTGTTTTTGAGGGTGTTGACGCGGAGAAATACCGGCGCGCGCTGATTGAGTGCGGCGATTTCCGCATCCCATGCATCGCCCAATTCGGCCACGCCCAGGCTATCCAGCCAATCCGGGATCGACTCGCGGATGACGCGCGGTTGTGCGGCGAGATCCGCTTCGCGGGCGATCATTTCATCGGCGGTGAGGCCCTTGAAAGTCCACCACTCGGGGATTTCGTAGCCCATGCGGACCCACTGCGCGGCGCAGATGGCGTTGGCTTCCTCGCTATCGGCCAGGAACCCGAGGGCGCGTCGCCAGCGGACCACTTCAAACACGGTTTCCGCGATGAATCCGCGGTCGCGCTTGCCCCATCTCGGGTTTTCCTCGAACGCGGCGGCCAAGGCGTGATCGAGCACCCTGTGCTCCTTGAACACGGATTTTACAATGCCGGCGGAGGCTTCAGCGAGGATGCGGTGCATTTTCATGAACGCGCACCTTTCCTGAAAACCGAGCGCCTTGCAAACTAAACGCATCGTTAAACGTTGGACATCGTCATGCGGCTGCGGCGATGTTTCCGCCGTGCCGACTGTCCAAATCAAAAATATCACCTTCCACCCGTCGATCTGGCCCAAGATGATTGGCGAGGTTTCTCGCGACGCCCGCCCCGGCGATCTTGTTGAAGTCATCGGCAAGGAAGGCACCCGTTTTGGCTGGGGACTTTGGAACCCGAAGTCGCGCATGCCGCTGCGCATCGTCAGCCACTCGTTGGAAGAAATCGACGAATCGTTTTTTCAAAGCGCCATCCGCCGGGCCGCGCAATTGCGCCGCGAAACCCTCAAGCTCGATGCGGAAACCGACAGCTACCGCGCGATCCACGGCGATGCGGATTTTCTGCCGGGCATGGTGGCGGACAAATTCGCCGATGTGCTCTCGGTGGAAATCACCAACCTCGCAGCTTGGCAGCGATTGCCGAATTGGCTGCCGCTGCTTCACGAGTCTTTTGGTACGGAGCGCGTAGTAGTTTCCGTGGATCAGGAACTCGCCCGCGTCGAAAATATCCCGCGCACCGGTGGCGCGGAATCCGATCCCGTGCGCTCGGTGAAAATCCGCGAACACGGCGTCCGCTACGAAATCGATTTCAGCCAAGGTCACAAAACCGGATTCTTCTGCGATCAACGCGACAACCGCAAACGCTTCGGTTCTCTCGCCGCAGGTCGCACGGTGCTTGATCTTTGTTGTTATACTGGCGGCTTTGCCATCTCCGCCGCCCTTGCCGGGGCGGAGGATGTTACGGGAGTGGATTTGGATGAAGTCTCGATCGCGATGGCGAAACGCAACGCAAACCTCAACAACGCGAAGGTCAAATTCACCCATGCCGACGCCTTCACCTGGGCGCGCACGATGATCGAAAACGGCCGCACTTGGGACTTGGTGATTGCCGATCCACCGAAGTTTATCCACGGCCGCGAGGATGAAATCGGCACGGCCAAATATGCCGATCTTAACAAGCTCGCCTTGCAACTCGTCGCGCCGGAAGGGCTCTATGTGACGTGTTCGTGCTCCGGGATGTTAGGCGTGGGCGAGTTTGAACAGATCGTGATCACTTCCGCCCATCGCCGCAATAAGCGCTTGCAAACTTTTGATCGCACCGGAGCCGGTCCGGATCATCCTACGCTCTCAAATTACCCCGAATCCCGTTACCTCAAGGTGCTTTGGTCCCGGGTCATCTGAGGTTTATTTATCCTTGGCCATGTGATTGAGCAGGCGCTGGTTGAACTCGTCGGCCATGTTGTAGCCGAGGCGGCGGAGTTGCTGATCGAGCGCGGCGATGGTCACCATGCGCGCGGTATCGCGGCCGGGCGCGACGGGGATTTCCACGTGTGATACTTGCTGGCCGAGAATCTCGTGGGTTTTTTGTTGCATGCCGAGACGGTCCACCTCGTTGAGATCGGCGTAGGGTTTGAGCGTGACGACGAGATCAAGGCGTTTTTCCGGCCGGATCGAGGCAAGACCGTAGAGGTTGGCGACGTTGACGATGCCGATGCCGCGGATTTCCATGTAGCCGCGCGACAAATCGGGCGAGCTGGCGACGAGCTCGCCGCCGACGTATTTGACGCGCACCATGTCATCCGCCACCAGCGAGGCTCCGCGTTCCAGCAGGCCGATGGCGGTCTCGGATTTCCCCGATCCGCTCTTTCCGATGATGAGCACCCCGACGCCGCGCATGTCCACCATGCAACCGTGCAGGGTGACGCTGGGCGCGAAATCATGCTCCAACCGGATGGTCGCCGCGTTGAGGAAATTCATCGTCACCATGGCCGTGCCGAACACTGGGATCGAGTGCTCGTTTGCCACTGCCAGCAACTCGGCATCCATCACCGAATTGCGGGCCACGATGATGCAGGGGATGCCACGATCACACATCAACCGGAAGCGATCAATGCGTATGGCTTCCGGTAGCTTGCGCAGGTAGGAGAGCTCCGAGTTCCCGAGTACCTGCACGCGTTTCCACGCGAAATATGAGTAAAACCCGGCGAGCGCGAGGCCCGGGCGGTTC
>CAYRLT010000721.1:0-3684 GCA_964425095.1 uncultured Luteolibacter sp. | reverse complement strand
TGAAGGCCGCCAACGCTTCCCTATCCAAATCCGCGTGGAACGTGGTGAGAGAGATGACATCGAAAAACTCAGCCGGATTCTCATCGCCGCCAAACCCGGCATGGCTCCCATTAGTTCCATGAGTCCTATAGCTCCTATAAGTCCCATGAATTCAGCCCCCGCCAGCGCTATCTCATCGGACACCTCCGATGATACCCCCTACATTCCGCTCGGGATGGTCGCTAAAATCACGCGCAGCGTCGGTGCGAATGAGATCGCCTCGGAGAACGGCAAGTTGCGGAGTTATGTGCAAGCGAACGTTCAGGACCGTGACCTTGGTGGGTTTGTCGAGGAGATCGAACAGAAGCTGAAGACCGTCAACTGGGAAGGAATGACCTACAAGATGACTGGCGAATACGAAAACCAACGCCGCTTCACCAAGACGTTGTGGCTGATTTTCCCGTTGGTGATGCTGGTGATTTTCGTGTTGCTCTTCATGGTATTTCGCAGCGGCATGGAGGCCGCCCACGTCATGCTCGCCGTGCCCTTCGCTCTTAGCGGCGGCGTGATTCTGCAGAAATTCCTAGGCTATAACTTCAACGGCGCGGTCTGGGTCGGCTACATCGCGCTATTCGGCACCGCCGTGCAAACAGGGGTCGTGATGGTGGTCTATCTGGAGGAATCCGTGAAGGCCAGCATGGCGAAACTCGGCGATGCGTTTTCCCAAGCGGATCTCGTTCAAGCCGTGAAAGACGGAGCCAAACTCCGTCTGCGGCCGAAAGTCATGACGGTCGCCACCACGGTCGCCAGTTTGTTACCGATCATGTGGAGCAGCCGCCAAGGGGCGGAAATCATGAAACCGTTGGCCACCCCGGTCATCGGCGGAATGATTTCCAGCCTGATCCATATCCTGATCGTCACGCCCGTGATCTTCCTCTGGCTTCACGAAAGAGACTTGCGCAAAGCCAAGCACTAACTAACAGCCAAACCAACAGGGAAGCCCGCTCACGGCGTCGGCAATGTAGAAGGGGCGTTGCGGCGCAGCAGCCACTCGATGGCGAGCAGGCCGATGAGCGGCAGTAGGAGCCACCAGTGGTCCCATAGGGGGATCCACTCGCGAACGGTGAGCGCCAGCGCGCGCGCGTGGATGCGTTCGAGCACTTCATCGATCTGCGAGGCATCGACCAACTGACCTCCGGTGCCGGTGGCCAAAGTCTCCATCAGGTTACGGTTCACGGCCACGGCTACGGCTACGGCTACGGCTTCGTTGGCGTCCTCACTCACGCTCACTCCGATCCGGGTTGAGACCGGGGTTCCCTCGGGATTGCGGTGCTCGGCGGCGATGGCCAACTCGCCGGCACTCGCCGGCACGATCTCGCCCAGCCATGCGCGTTGTCCGCCATTCCACTGGAGTGTTAGATTCTTGGTTTTGCCATCGGGCTGGGTGGCGGTTACTTTCAGCCCCGCGAAGTCGGTGGGGGATTCCGCCGGGATTCGGACGCGCACGGTTTCGCCTGGCACGGACTGGCCGGACGAAGTTTCCAGCACCAGGCCGCCGGTCTTGCCTGCGATGCGGTCGGCGGCGAGCCAGCGGATGTTGTGGTTCCAGAATTTGCGGTAGTATGCGTTGCTACGACGGCTCGGTCCCCACTCCGTTTGAAACGCGGTGCCCCAGTCGCGCGTGGCGTCGGAGGTGAAGGCCATGGTGCGCCCCCGGCCGATTTGTTGCACCGCGAGCAAGAGGGCGGGCTCACCCATTACTTTCATGGAGCTGCGAGCCAGCGTGAAGGCTCCGGATTTGGCGCGCCGGACATAGTTGAATCCGCTGAATCCGGGAAATCCCGTGGTCCATGCCTGCTTGGTTTCTTCCGTGTTCTCGCCCACCTGCATCACCGGGTGTTGCCAGCCGCTATCGGTCACCGCAACGCCAGTCCACTGGTCGATCGGGTCGCTGCGTCCCGCGACTTCGATGGGCATCAGCTTGTCGATCACTGTCTTCTGGTAATCGCCCGCGCCGAACGAGGTCATGCCGCCGATCATGATGAAACCGCCGCCAAAACCCTCGACGAATGCGACCGTGGCATCGAGTTGCTCTTGGGAATAAGCTTCCTTGATGATGTCGCTGAAGATCACCACGTCGAATTTCAACAAGGCATCGAGCGTTTGTGGGTAACCGCGTGTGGGGTGGCAGACGCTGGGCACCTCGCGCCCCAATCGATCGCGGAAGACGCGCATGTCTTTGCCGCGCACGCTCCGGGCTTGGCTTGCAAGTTCCGGCAACGAGGCACCGCCGGGGAAGTGCATCGCATGCACCTCGATTTCGGGGTCCGCCTCGAGGCCGTCCTTGAGGAAAGCCGTTTCTGCGGGTTCGCTTCCTTCCATGTAAAGAACACGGATCGGTTCGCGGCGAAGTTCGCACGCGGCGAGTTGCGTGTTGTTAGCTCGGGCCGCCTCGCCATCGAGGGGCTCCAACTCGACTGTGTAAAAATGCAGCCCGCGATAGGGTGAAACGAAATCCACTTCGAGAAGCTGCGGCCCGCCTTCTAAAACCATGCGCTGACGGTGGAGCACCTGATCCCCTTGGCGGATCAACAACGTCGTTGCCTTGCCCTCATAGCCGGGGCTGTCGAGGTGGGCTTCCAGTCGGAGATCCGGCCGCGACGGGCCGGGCTGGCGGATCACAACTTCTAACAAACGCGTGTCTGCCGGTGAGTTTTCCGAGCCGAGAAGCCAGGGAAACACCGGCACGCCCGCTTCGCGGTAGATTTCAATCACTTCCTCCAATTCCGCTGCATCGCTCGCCGCTCCATCCGTGAACAAGACCACGCCGCCGAGCGGTTCGTCCGTGTATTGGGAGATCGTCTCGCGCAAGCCGGCGCCCAGATTGCTACGCCGACCTTGCGCTGCGTTTTCCGCAGGCGGTCCGTCGCTGTATCCTTCGGCCACGCGGCCGACGCGCGGTTGCTGTGCGCCTTTCCAGTTCGGCTGCAAATCGTTGTCCAAGTGTGCGTGTGCTGCGCCGCAGCCTGCGCCGTCCGATGAGCCGAGAACTTGCGGCGATTGACGGAACACATGGGAGATGACCGGGCGCTCACGTGGTGAAATCATTGGCAAGGCAAGTGTTGCGCCTATTGTTCAAACTTGTATGAATGCCTTTACACAAAAAACAATTAAGGACTCAAGTCGGCGAGTCAATCCCACCGGGTTCTGGGAAGACAAGGAAATCGTTTATAAAATCAATCACGAGATATACGCCAAGCTGGATGTGCTGGCCCGGGGATTTGCTTTGATTGACAAAGAGCGTCTTGCCGGGATGGCCATGCAATCCGTGGGTGATTTGGCTATGGAAGTGCTCGAAAAACGTTTTGAATCAACCCAAATCTGGGGATTCAAGGACCCAAAAACAGCAAGGCTGATTCCGTTCTGGCAACCTGTCTTTTCCAGACTCGGGATCAATGAAAATTATGTCATCGTTTTGAGGAATCCGCTCTCCTCTGCGCATTCACACCAAAGATTATCCAGTGCATGGGGAAGTATTGAAACGGGACTGCTCCGCTGGCTTGTGGATCTGGTCTCCGCCATCCAGGAAACAAGCGGCAAAAGAAGGATGATTGTCAGCTACGAAGCGTTGATGGAAAACCCCCGGGGGCAGATGGAACGCATGCGGGAATTTATTGATATTCCAACTGCTGGAAGTGCCGACGA
>CAYRLT010000720.1:0-9739 GCA_964425095.1 uncultured Luteolibacter sp. | reverse complement strand
GGGCGTGGTTTCGAAACTGATGCGCCTGGCGGGATTGATCGCCTTGAGTTCATCGAAGTGCGGAAGTTTAGCCGCCTCCTCGGGAGTCATGCCATTGATCGAGGTGATTTCGACCATCTGGGGCCCGCGCGGGCCTTCCTGATAGAGCCCGTGAATCCACTGGCCGACGCGCAAGTTATACTTCCGGATCGACTCCGGAGTGACAAAGACATCGTCGCGCGCTTGTTCAAAATTCTTGCCGGGGACGCGGAGGAAGCCGAAGCCTTTGGGCGCGAGTTCGAGCATACCATTCGCCTCGATTTTCGGGCCGGTGGGTGCTAGGGACGGACGCTCGCGTGGTTCATGGGATGGCCGCTCGCGTGGTTCACGGGCTTCACGGGCTTCGCGAGGTTCGCGTTCTTGGAAAGTCTGGCCTTCGCGGCGTGCGGCTTGATGCTCGGGACGATGTCCGCCGTGGGCTTGCGGCTGGGCTTGGCCATTGCCTTGCGGTTGCCGATCATTATTGCGGCGCTTGCGTTTATCGCGGCGACGCTTGCTGCGGCTTACGGGTTGCTGGCCATCGCGATTTTGACCCTCGCGATTTTGGAAACTGCGTTGTTGTCCGTCGTGTTGTGGGCGCTCGTCGGCATCCGGTGTTGCGGGGGGGGGCTCGGTTTGGACTGGAGGGTTTGGCGGGGCTGAGATAGCGGAGGAAGATTCGCGGGCGACGCGTGGGCCGCCTCCGGGAACCCGGCCGAAGCGTCTGGGCTTGGAATGTGAGTCAGTTGGCGCGTGGGCGTGACTGGATAAGGCGGGAGCGGGATCGTGGCGGATGGGTTCCGGGGTGGAGGGGGATGCATCCAGCGGTTTTTTGGCACGGGTCGCCCGCTTCTTGGGGACTGCGGCGTCGCTGGTCTGGACCGCTGGGGGCGCGCTGATCACGGGCGCGGGCGCGGATTTTTTCGCGGCGACCTTTTTAACGGAGGCCTTTTTAGTCGCAACTTTATCAGTCGCGACCTTTTTGGCGGCTACTTTTTTGACAGCGGTCTTTTTGGCCGCGCGTTTGCGGGCGGGTGGGGAGTCGCTATTGGTGGCCGCAGAGAGATGCGGGGGTTTTGGCTCTTTGGTGTTATCGCTCATCCGGAAATCAGTGGAAAGTGGCTGGGGGTGTGTGGCGCGGCGTGCGGCTCACGAATCGAGTTGGTCGAGAATTTCATCCGCGACTTCAAAGTTTGTGAAGACGTTGACGGTGTCTTGGTAGTCGTCGAGTTGGTCGTGAAGTTTGAGGATTTGTCGGGCGAGCGCCAGGTCGTTGACGACGCTCGGGTTTTGGGAAATGGACACGTGTTTTTCGGAAACGATTGGTAGTTGGGCGGTGCGGAGGGCGTTGGCGACGGTGCCGAGCTCGTTAGGTGCGGTGAGCACCGTGTGTTCATCTTCATCGCTCTGGACGTCATCGGCCCCGGCTTCGATGGCGAGTTCCATGAGTTTTTCCTCGCTGATAGCACTGGCTGTGAGGCGGATTTCGCCCTTGCGATCGAATTGATAGGAGACGCTGCCCTGAGTGGCGACGCTACCGCCGTTTTTGGTGAAAATCGAGCGGATGTCGGCAGCTGAGCGATTGAGGTTATCGGTGGCCATTTCGACGATGAAGGCGATGCCGGCGGGGCCGTAGCCTTCGTAGGCGACTTCTTGGATGGCGTCGCCGCCGAGTTCGCCCGTGCCTTTTTTGATGGCGCGGTCGATGTTGTCCTTGGGCATGGAGACGGACTTGGCATTGTCGATGGCGGTGCGGAGGCGGGCATTGGCGGCGGGATCTCCGCCACCGGCGCGGGCGGCAAGGGCGATCTCATGAGCGCATTTGCTGAATACCCTGCCTTTGATGGCGTCTACTCTGGCTTTGATGTGCTTGACCTTGGACCATTTGTTATGACCGGCCATGGGAAGGGGATGGAATGGAGATTCGGATGTGACTGAAGGGGTGGGCGCGGGAGCGGAAAATCACTCGGAGTTCCGCAGGCGGGGTGGGAATGCGATCCTGCGCGGAAACCGGAAGAGGTGCCTGAGTGGCATGCTGAACCCGGTAGGGCAGGGTGACGTCAAACTGAGAGGCGAATTCGGAGTTTCAACACAAACCGCCGCTCCGTCGTTCCAACACCGCCAACTTGGGGCACCCGGAATGACTTGGCAATCTCAAATTTTCGGCTCCTGCGCGCGAAGCGGGAGGGGCACCGGGCGCGTTTTGTCGGTTGCGGAACCGGGCGAGGAGTGACTATCTTGCGGCATGAAGATTCGTTTCGCGTGTGTGTTAGCTGGTTTGGTCGCCATGGCGCTTCCATTATTGGCGGAGGAAGAGGTGGTGGTTCCTGCGGAAGTCAAGGGTCTGCGCGAGGGGATTCCAGCGGACTTGCTGGATGATCCGCATGTTCGCGAGGAGCTCGCGGTGAATGAATTCACGGCTCCCTCGATTGCGAAGCTGTTTGATACCCTGCAATTTTTGATGCCGCTGCCATTATTGGAAACCGAGTTGAAGCTGCCCGAGCGGATGCCTCTGGACCGGGCGGATTTGGCGATCGAGTTGGGCTTTCTGATTGCGGACGGATTCTTGGTCGTGCAGGCCGAGCAACTGGAAAAAGTCGAACTTTTAGCCAAGGAGTTGACGCGCTATGGCAAGGCGCTGGGTGCCGGTGATCGGGTGAACCGCCATGCGGCGGGCCTGTTGGACAGCGCGAAGAAAAAGGATGTGGTGCAGTTGAAGAAGGAACTCGCATCGACCCAACGTGACGTTGAGGCCGAGTTGGTGATCTTGCGCGATGCGGACCTTGCTCATTTGATTTCGCTCGGTGGGTGGATCCGCGCACTCGCGGTTTCCACCGTCGCAGTGGACAAGCAGTTTTCCGAAGAGCGGGCGCGCAAAGTGATGCGTGAGGACATCGCTGACTATTACACCGAGTCCGTGGCCGGATTGGACCCGGGTATTGCCGAACGGCCGAATTACTTACAAATGCGTGATCTGTTGGCCGGCCTGCGCACGGAGATGACGCTGATGGATGACGAGAAACCCACCAAGGAAAAGATGGCGGAAATCCGTGAACAAGCGGCGAAGCTGGTGGCGCTCGCGCTTCAACGTAGAGAATAACCGCCGCACCGATTCTCGATGATATCAATTTACCGAATCGATTTGGGATTTCCGGCCTGGTTGGAATTCAGCGGGCCAGACACGGTTCGGTTTCTCAATGGCCAGCTCACGCAAGACGTTCGGCGCGTCGCGGGCGGGGCCGTCGCTATTCCTTCATGCGTGACGGATGCGAAGGGGCGTCTCCAGTTCCGCATTTGGATCACTGAAGGAGTGAATGGCGAGATCTTGGTGGAAGGGTCTGCGGGATCTGCGGAAACGCTCGAAGCGCGTTTGACTCGTTATCTCATCGCGGATGATGTCGAGGTTGGTCAACTAACAGGAAAATGGGCGTTAGTGCATTTCACCGGGCCGATCACTGAAATCCCGCCTGAGGGAGTGAGGGTGCGTGAAAGCGCGAGATTCGGACAACTAGGCATCGACTGGTGGATTCCGGCGGGGTTCAATGTCGATTTTCCGGAGGAAATCCTTCAACTTGAGGGAGATGCGCTTGAGGCGTTTCGCGTTGAACGCGGGGTTCCGGCATGGGGCAAGGATTTATACGAAGGGCTCTTGCCGCCAGAGGCCGGACTTGAGGCCACGGATATATCTTATCAAAAAGGTTGTTACATCGGGCAGGAGGTTATTTCCCGTATCAAGTCCGCCGGCAAGGTGAACAAGCGGCTTGAGCGCTTGATTCTGGATGCTTCCGTGCCGATGGATTTTAAAAATCTAATCGATGAGGAGGGTCGATCCGTCGGTGAGTTGACGAGTATTTCGCCACGGGAAATGAATGGCAAACGGCATGCGCTCGGTTATGTGAAACGCGGAGTGGGGGAGATTTTTGTGTCATCTTCGGATGGCACCCGCCACACAGCTGCGCTGCGTTTTTCCGCGTGACCGTCAGCATGCGGACGGATGATGTTTTCGTCATAACAACGCGCACGGTCTGCATCCTTGCTTTTTGACTCTGTGAAATCCACTCTTCAGAAATTCAAAGGCTTCCTAGGGAGATTCTGCTAGCAAAGGCCACTCGAACCGCAATAAGCCATGGAAAGCGCCATTCTCATCTTCATCCTGCTGGGATTTTTCGTATTTATCATGCCGATCATGGCTTTGCTTGCGGCTAAAAGCGCGGATCGAAAGTCGAATGAGACGCATGCAAAGCTCCTCGAGTTGGAAAATCGCATACGCATCCAGCAACGCAAATTTGAGGCATGGAAGAGTGAAGCAACGCCAAGCACCGCGCCGATACCCGCACGAGAGCGTACCGAATTACCAAAAGAGAAATCGATCCCAGTGGCGGCTGCTCCCGCGCCGCCGCCACTGCCGCCGCCGCTTGAGAGGAAGCTCGAAGAAGCACTGGTGCCGGTGACCCCGATTCCAGACCAAAGCCCAAGACAATTTGAGGCTCCGCGACCAAAGGAAACTGAATCCCCACTGCCATCATTCTCCATCGAGCAGTTTCTTGGCGTGAAGATGTTCGCCTGGCTGGGCGGAATAGCTTTGTTTTTCGGTGTTATCTTTTTCGTTAAATACGCTTTCGAGCACAACCTGATCCCGCCCGTCATGCGGATCACCATCGGTTTTATCACAGGGCTCGGTCTTTTGCTCGGTGGCTTGTGGACGCATCGTCGGAAGAATTATCAGGTGCTCGCGCATTCTTTCTGCGCGACCGGCGTTTTAGTTCTCTATGGTGTCAACTTCGCGGCGCATGCGGTCTATCAGTTGCCTGTTTTCAATCAGGGTTTCACCTTCGCGCTGATGGCGGTGGTCACGGTGACGGCATTTCTCACCGCCGTGCGGCTCAACGCGCTCGTGGTGGCGGTGCTCGGCATGCTGGGTGGATTCCTAACGCCGATGCTGCTGCCTCTGGTGCAGGATCACCCGTTGGCGTTCTTCGGATATATCGCGTTGTTGGATATTGGCCTGCTTGCGCTTGCAAGTCGTGGGCGCTGGGCGTTCCTTGCATCGGGTGCGGCTGCTGGCACTATCCTGATGCTCATCCATTGGGCCTCTCGATTCTTCGACTCCGGGCGCTACTTCGAGGGCAGCGCCACGCTGCTGCCGATGGGTATTCTCATTGGGTTCGGGGTCTTGTTTCTCGCGGCCGCATGGAAAACGTCACGTGGAAAAAACGAAGATCTGCATATTCCCGCAAGTTGCATGGTGCTGCTGGTCACAGCCATGGGCTTTGCGTTCTTCTTTTTGGAATATTCGGGCATTACCCAACGCGTCTTGGTGCTGTATGGCTATGTGCTCCTTATCAATCTCGTCGCCATCCTATTGGCGACGCTTCACCCGAGGCTCACCGGTCCATTCCATATCTTTGTGGGCATCACCTTCCTGCATCTGATCGTATGGACGTTCAATGATTTGAAACCCGAGATGCTCGGGTCCGCGCTCGCGGTTTATCTTATTTTCGGCACGATGCACACGGTTTGGCCCGCTGTAGTCCAACGACTCAAACCCGCAGCTTCCGCAGCGTCCCCCGACTTGTCCCGCTCGCTCGCGCTGTGGTTGCCCACGGCGATCATCGGCTTGATGTCGATGACCTTGTTTGTGCTACCCGAGGTGTTAATGATTCTATGGCCGGCGGTTCTGTTGGCAAATATTCTCGCGATCGGCGTGGCCGCCTACCGCGGCGCTATGTTGCCGGTACTCGCATCGTTGGTGCTGACCATGGCAAGCGCCGGCATTTGGATTTTCCGTATGCCGCAGGAGACATCGGCCATGAATCCGCTGATCGGAGTGGTTTTGTCATTCTCATTTTTCTTCACCGGAGCAGGCCTTTGGTTGGCGAAGCGGTTGGTAAAGCGCGGGATCGAGATCTCTCATGCACCGGAAAAGCTGGTTCCCATCGTTGCGGGTGCGATGCCCTTTGCCCTGCTGAACCTGATGATCCTCCGCGTGCCATTGGCAAACCCATCTCCGGTGTTCGCAGCGGGAATGGCGCTGACGGCGCTCTTGCTGGGTATTGCTTTGTTAGGGAAGTTGCCCTTGCTTCATCTCGCGTCGCTTGTGTGTTGCCTCGCGCTTCAGGGGGGCTGGCATGCGTTATGGTTTGCGCCGGAGAGCCCGGAGGCAGCCTTGGCTTGGTATCTCGCGTTTTACACCGTTTTCACAGTGATCCCCTTCGTCTTCCGCAAGGCATGTTCGTCGCGCAGCGCGCCATGGATCGCTAGCGCGCTATCCGGCGTGGGCCATTTCCTATTGATCCGTGATTTGGTGGAACGCGCGTTTCCGAACGAAATGATGGGCCTGCTGCCCGCCGCATTCGCCGTGCCCGCGCTTGCCGCACTCGGCATTGAATTCCGGCGAATGCGTGAAATGGACAACCTAACCAAAATCCGTCTTGCTTGGTTCGGCGGGGTGGCGCTGCTGTTCATCACGCTGATTTTTCCGATTCAATTCGATCGTCAGTGGCTCACCGTTTCATGGGCGCTCGAAGGAGCGTGTCTGATCTGGTTGTTCCGCTGGGTTCCCCATCCAGGACTGATTGTCACCGGCGTGGCATTGCTGTGCATTTCCTTCATCCGGCTTACGCTCAATCCCGCTGTTTTCCTTGAATATGAGCGGAGCGGCATACTGATTTTCAACTGGCACTTATACACCTATGGCGTGGTGGCCGCCGCGCAGTTGATCGGGGCTCTTGGGTTGCCGCACGCTCACGCCGACATCGACAGCAAATCCATTCGTGGCCTGCTTTGCAGCCTTGGTGGAATTCTGCTTTTTCTACTGCTCAACATCGAAATCGCCGATTTCTTCACCGAACCCGGAAAAACTTTCATCACCTTCCAATTCGCAGGCAACTTCGCCCGAGACATGACCTACACCATCAGTTGGTCGCTGTTCTCACTCGCGCTATTGATCATCGGCATCATTCTCAAAACCAAAGGCGCACGCTTCGCCGCCATTGGATTACTCGCGGCGGCGCTGATCAAACTCTTCCTCCACGACCTCGCAAACATCGAAAACATCTTCCGCGTCGCCGCCTTGCTGTGTGTCGGTGTCATCGCCTTTATCGCCTCATTCCTCTACCAGCGCTTCATCCCTCCCTCCAAGGCAGAATGAAATGAGCGTCTCTCAAATTCCCCAGTGTCGGCAATTTCCACGTCCGCTGGGGATGGCAGACGCCCAAACTGGTGGTGCGCGGGCACTTTTGAAGTCGCCCGGATTCGAGCGCGCCACGTCCTGCCCTTGATTTTTAGTGCCTTGTCGGCACATTCCTGCTTTCTCTCGCCGCGCCCCGCTGATTTCCCCATTGCCCATGTCCACCGAGCTGACACGAAATTTCTCCATCATCGCCCACATCGACCACGGGAAGACCACGCTTTCCGACCGCCTGATGGAGGTCACGAACACGGTTACGATGCGCGAAAGCAGTGCCCAGCAGCTCGACTCGATGGATTTGGAGCGGGAAAAAGGCATCACCATCAAGTCCCACCCGGTCGCCATGGAATACACGGCCCGCGACGGGAAAACCTACAAACTCAACCTGCTCGACACCCCGGGCCACGTCGATTTCTCCTACGAAGTCTCCCGCGCCCTCGCCGCCTGTGAAGGCGCCATCCTGATGGTCGATGCCGCGCAAGGTGTGGAAGCGCAGACCGTGGCGAACCTCCACCTCGCCACCGAGCAAAACCTCACGATCATCCCGGTCCTCAATAAAATCGACCTGCCGGCCGCCGATGTGCCGAAGTGCAAAAAGCAACTCGAAGAAATCCTCTGCATCCCCGCCGAGGACTGCATCCCCGCATCCGCCAAAGCCGGTATTGGCATTGAGGAAATCCTTGAAGCCATCATCGCACGCGTCCCCGCACCCAAGGAAAACCCGGATAAACTCCTGCGATGCTCGGTTTTCGATTCACTCTACGACACGTATCGCGGCGTGGTCTCCTACGTCCGCGTCTTTTCCGGCACGGTGAGGCGCGGCCAACGCGTGAGACTCTTCGCCACGGATAAAACCTACGAGGTCAAGGAAGTCGGCGTCTTCACCCCGAAAATGAGCGCCCGCGAGGTCCTCTCGGCCGGCGATGTCGGCTACGTCATCGCCAACATGAAGTCCGCCACCGAAGTGAAAATCGGTGACACGATGACTGATAACACCCACCCCTGCGCCGAGCCGCTGCCCGGCTACAAGGAGATCCAGCCGATGGTTTTCTCCGGCATCTATCCGGTCGATTCGTCGGACTATGAGGCTCTCAAAATGGCGATGGGCAAACTCCAGATCAACGATCCTGCCTTCACCTATCAACAGGAAAGTTCCACCGCCCTCGGCTTTGGTTTCCGCTGCGGATTCCTTGGCCTGCTCCACATGGAAATCATCCAGGAACGCTTGCGCCGCGAGTTTGATATGGATGTCATCTCCACTTACCCGTCCGTTATCTATCAGGTTACCATGACCGATGGAACCGAGCGCATCATCGATAACCCGACGCTTTTCCCCGATCCTCAGGGCATCCAGGAAATCCGCGAGCCGATCGTGAATGTCTATATCATGGTCCCCGGCGAATACATCGGCGACATGATGCAGCTCGTGCTCGAAAAACGTGGTGAAGTCAGCAACACCGAAACCATCGACGACTCGCGCGTGATGCTTTCCTGCGTGCTTCCGCTCTCCGAAATCCTCGTCGATTTCAACGACAAGCTCAAATCCATGACCCGCGGTTACGGCTCGATGGACTATGAGCACTCCGGCTACCGCGCTGCGAAAATGGTCAAGATGGACATGCTCATCGCTGGTGATCCGGTGGAAGCTTTCTCCACGATCGTCCACCGTGATAAAGCGGAGTCCTACGGCCGCTTGCTCGCCGGAAAACTCAAGGAAGTCATTCCATCCCACCTTTTCGTCGTCGCCATCCAAGCGGCCGTCGGAGGCAAGATCGTCGCCCGCGAATCGATCTCCGCCATGCGCAAGAACGTCACCGCCAAGTGCTACGGCGGCGATATCACGCGGAAGCGCAAGCTGCTCGAAAAGCAGAAAGAGGGTAAGAAAAAGATGAAGATGTTCGGCAAGGTCAACATCCCGCAAGACGCCTTCATCAAGGTGCTCAAGAGCGGGGATTAAATTCCTCACATGCCGCTCGAATCCGCTCGCACTGACAAATGGCTGTGGGCCGTGCGTTTTTTCAAGACGCGCGGCATCGCGGCGGAGATGTGTGCGGCGGGGAAAGTGAAGCGTGCGGGACACGTTCTCAAAGCGAGTTCCACACCGCACCATGGCGATGTGCTGGAGATTCCGTTTCCGGAAGGCCCGGGAGTCCGGACAATCTCGGTGGTTTCCATCATCCAGAAACGCGTGGCGGCCGCCGAAGCGCGGGTTTGTTATGAAGAACTGACCGCGCCGGATGTCTTTGAGGTCCAAAAAAACTGGCACATCACCCGATTGGAAAACCCCGGAGGGCGGCCAACGAAGAAGGACCGCCGGGAGATCGACAAGATTCACGGTTTCTGGGACTCGATTTGAAAATAGTTTGCCGCAGCCGCATTTCGCATTCTCCCCTTGAATCCCCCGGCGTCCCGCAAGAGACTGCCGCCGCCCATGGCTACCTCGACCCCACCCGCTCCCACCGTTCCGGATTCCACCGGCCACTTCGGCCAATTCGGCGGCATGTTCGTCCCGGAAACCCTGATGGCCCCGCT
>CAYRLT010000719.1:0-7607 GCA_964425095.1 uncultured Luteolibacter sp. | reverse complement strand
AATCCGCGCCGGATGCGCCAAAGCACGCGCAAACCCCGCCATCTCGACCGATGATTTTTCAAACGCTTCCAGCTTCGCAACAGGCATGAATTTCATATCTCAAATATGAAATATGATTGCGAGGGAAAAATCAGTTGTTCTGAAAATTGTCATTCTTAAACAGCCATCTCGCATTTCTCATGCTGGCTAATGCTGGTTCGCGCTGGCGAGTCAGCATGTTTACGGGCTCATAGGGGGGGATCCAAAATCTCAAGAGAGGGCTTCTCGATTGGAGCGTGGAATTCATTCCGCGAGAAACATGAAACCTCATTGCGTGGACTTGCGGAATGAATTCCGGCTCCAGTTCGTCGTGCCGCAAGCGACACTCGATTTATGGGAAACGGCTTCTTGAAGCGGAAATAAGGAGCCAGGACATTCTTGTCGTGGTGCCAATGAGCAGGAAAAGAGAAGTGCTTTTCGCGCGTTCCATTCTCATCTCATTGGCTTGGTGGACAGGAGTGTCCACCCTCCTTATTTACTTTGCGGATGGGAGGCCGTCGACTCCATCGACGGTGGGGCCTTTTGAGGGCGTTGGGATGGGGGCGGCGGGTTTTACCTTTCCTTCGCTGGTGCGAATGAGGCGAAGTTCGACGGGTTCCATGCCTTTGCTGTTCGCGCGGACGATGATTTCACCGGGTTTGCGTGTGCTGTCGGCACGGATTTCAGGTTCGGGGCCGGAGGTGGCGGCGATGATGGCTAGGCCGAGTCCGTTGAAGGTGCGGAAGGTGCTGGCCTGGAAACTTTCGTGACTGAGCGGATCGCCGCTGCCGGAACCGACGAGGCGGCCGGGGCCTTCGATCTGGATGTTCACCCACTTTGCGGCCTTGGGGGCAAAACGGCCGTTTTCATCCTCTATGCGGAGGGTCACGTAGGAAAGATCGCGGTTTGCGGGATCAAGCTTGGGTAGGTCGGCGGAAATGGCAATCCGTGCGGGTAGGTCGGCGGTTTGGATGATGGAGGTGACGGCTTCCTTGCCATCTTTGCGGGCGACGACTTTCAACTCGCCGGCCTGATAGGGCACGAGCCATTCGAGGTGCATGTCGTTCTTCTCGTCGAAGGTGCGCTTGCCGAGCGAAGCGCCGTTGAGGAAAAGCTCGGCTTCGTCGCAGTTGGTGTAGCACCACACTGGAATGGAAACGCCCTCTTTGCCGGGCCATGTCCAGTGCGGCAGGATATGAACCATCGGCTTGTCGGTCCATTGGCTCTGATAGAAATAATAAGTGTCCTTCGGAAAATTGCAGAGATCGATGATGCCATAATTTCCGAGCACACGCGGCCAGCCGCCTGACTCGCCGATGTAGTCGAACCCAGTCCAACGGAACTCGCCCATGATGTAGGGCTGCTTGCTCGTCATCCGCCAACTGCGCCGCGCATCGATTTGCACGCCGGAATTGTCGTAGGACGACTCATAGTAGACGTCGGTCTCGGGAAAAACTTCCTTTTCCGTGAGTTTCGGATGATCGATGCCCGGGCGGTAATAGCGCGGATGCGTGCGGTATTCACCACGGGTTTGCAGCGAGTGCGGAACCTCGGAGAGATACATTTTTCGATTCGGATAGCGGATGCGGTCGCCCTCGATCTCGAACACCGATTCGACGCCCTCGTTGTAACCCACGATGTCCAACTGTTCGGTAAAACCGCTTTCGTTGGCGCTTTTGATGTGGTTGCAACCCACGGTGACCGGGCGGCTGGGGTCGGTCTTGTGGCAGAGGTCGCGAAGAATCTTTACGGTTTCGATTTCGCCGTTTTTCACGGATTCCGGCACCTCGTTGCCGACGCTCCACATGATCACGCACGGATGGTTGCGATCGCGATGGAGATGATCGGTTAGATCGCGTTCATGCCATTCGTCGAAATACTTGTTATACCCGTGGGGAGCTTTGCCTTTGTTATTTTTGCTAGAAACGAGGAGTTTGCCATCGAAGTCCCAGCCGCGCCGCCATTCGTCGAAGGTTTCATTGAGGACAAGGAAGCCCATTTTATCGCAAAGCGCCATCAACTCGGGAGAATGCGGGTAATGCGCGGTGCGGATGGCATTGCAGCCCATGTCCTTGAGCATTTTCATGCGGCGCTCCAGCGCCTGGTCCCATAGCGCGGAACCGAGCGGGCCGAGGTCCTGGTGATTGCAGACACCCTTCATTTTTGTGCTCACGTCGTTGACGAAAAGGCCTTCCTTCGCGTCGAAGCGGATGGTGCGGATGCCTAGCGGGGTTTGATAAGTATCACAAACCTGAGTGCCGATCCGCAGCGTCGTGCGGACGTTGTAAAGGTAGGGGTTTTCCAGCGACCAGCGGATCGGCTTGACGAGGTCGATGGTTTGCTTTGCAACCATTTCCCCTGCGCCCTTCACGTCCACCGTTTCCTTTGTTTCAGCCATGACTTTACCGTCGGCCGAAAGGATTTCCTGAGTGATGGCCACTTTCTGCTCGGTCGGCAGGCCATTCAACACGGTGGTCTCGATGGAAACGGTGGCTTTTTCTTGGGTGATTTCCGGCGTGGTGACGTAAGTGCCCCAGTGCGCGACGTGGACCGGGTCGGTGGTTTTCAACCACACGTGGCGGTAGATGCCGGTGCCCGCATACCAGCGGCCAGAGGGCAACTTGGAGTTGTCTACGCGCACGGCGATTGTGTTGTCGCCGGTGTAGTTGAGATGCGGGGTGAGGTCGTATTCGAAGCCGATGTAACCATACGGGCGTTTGCCCAGGTGGTGGCCATTGATCCAGACCTCGCTATTCATGTAAGCGCCATCGAATTCGATGAACACCTTGCGGCCCTGTGCGCCCTCGGGCAGGCGGAAGGTTTTCCGATACCAACCGATGCCGCCCGGCAGGAATCCGCCCGGCGCGCCACTGGCGCTTTTGGGATCGAAGGGCCCCTCTACCGCGAAATCATGCGGCAAATCTAGAGCTCGCCATGCCGATACATCAAAGTCCGTTTTCTCCGCCCCGGCAGCATCGCCGCGGTAGAAAGTCCACGAGTCATCGAAGTTCTCACGCAAGCGCGGAGATTTGGCCGCCATTGCGGAGGTGACCGTCAGGAGAAAGCAAAGGCTAAGGAAACGGATTATGTTCATGGGGAATGTGTGGCGCGCACGAAGCTAGCGAGAATCCCCGCCTTGACGATGGATTTGTGAGCGCGGGTAATTTTCTCCGAACCACTGCCAAATCCGCGCCATCAGCCTCCGCCCGAAGTGAACTTGGTTCCACGGACGACGCTGACTTCGGTCAACCAGCCGATCACCGAGTAGTTTTCGAAGAAGGTCCGGGCCACGTCTTCCAGAATCGGATCCGCGCTTTCCCGGGAAACGATGCATTCGAAGCGCAAGTTGGGTCCCTCCCAATCGCTCGCGCGGACCCCGCGCGAGCCAGCGCCTTCGGTGCGGGTGATCGTGAACCCCGTTGCCCCGTGGCGGCGCAGCAGTTGGATCAACTGGTCCTTGAGCAGCCCTTCGATCACGATCGTGACAAGTGTTAGTGGAACTTTCATGACTTAAGTGTGGTTAGAATTTCGGAAAGTTTCAGGAAAAGCGGGATGCCGACGCACAGATTGAAGGGGAATGTCACGCCGAGGGAAAGCGTCAGATAAATCCCCGGGCTTGCCTGAGGCAGGGCGATGCGCACCGCCGCCGGTGCCGCGATGTAGGATGCGCTGCCGACCATCGCGCCGAAAACCGCAGCCCCGCCGGACGCCATGCCGACGCCCACCGCTGCAGCTGTTGCCACTGCGCCGTGGAGCAAGGGCAGGGCGCAGCCCAGGACAATCATCCGCCAACCGGCTTTGCGGATATCGCTCATGCGGCCTGCGGCGACCATGCCGAGCTCCAGCAGGAAAATGCACAGCACCCCCTTGAAAGGAGTGATGAAGAATGGGGCGACGCTTTCGACCTTCGCTGCGCCGCAAAGGGCGCCGATCACCAGTCCGCCGATCATCAGAAAGATGCTTTTCCCGGTGATCACCTCGTGCAAAGCCGCCTTTACCCCGCCCGCCCGGCTTTGGCGGGCCAAGAGCAGGCCGACGATGATGCCGGGCACCTCGAGGACCGCGAGAAGCGCGGTAAGATAGCCGTTAGAAGGCATACCGGCCAATCTCACGGCTTCCAGCGCCGCGATGAATGTGACGGCGGAGACCGATCCGTAATGCGCCGCAGTGGCTGCCGCGTCGATCCGGCTAAGTCGCCCGAAACCGCGCAGTAGGAAAAAGGCGGAGACTGGCGTGAGCACTCCCAGCACGATCGTCAGCGCAGCGGGTGCCGCCAGCTCAGCCAGCGTGGACTCTGAGAGCGAGACCCCACCTTTCAGTCCGATCGCGAAGAGCAGGTAGACAGACATGCCTTGATAAATCGCGCTGGGGATCTCAAGATCGCTCTTGATCCACCGCGCAACGAGCCCGAGAACGAAGGCGAGCACTACCGGAGAAATGAGATTTTGGATAATCAGGTCCATATTTTGATTGATCTGGCGAGTTGCTGGATATCCTGGGATGATGGGATGGCCGAAATCAGTTCGCCTTGTAAGCGGCGCCATAAATCGCCTGGAGCCGTTTGACTTCATCCGGGCGCTCGGCGGCGATGTTGGTTTTTTCCAGTGGATCTGATTTTAGATCGAAGAGCTCGATGGATGCGGGAGCCGTGGAAAAGGGTCTGTCCGGCTTGGCTTGGCCGGGGATGATCAGCTTCGACCAACCGCTCAAAACCACTTGGGAAATCCGGCTCGCAGCGGGTTTGGCGAGGTCGGCGATGTCATGGGTGTAGGCTTCGACAAAGATCGATTTGCGTGCGGTCATCGCCTGGCGGTCGAGGAGATCGAGGCCGGGTAGATCCGCCGGGGCCTTTGCGCCGGCCAGCTTCAGGATCGTGGTGGGAAAATCGAGAATGGAGGCTAGGGTCTCGTCATCGCGCTGCGGCTTCACGGTCTTTGGCCAGCGGACAAACATCGGAGTGCGGATGCCCATTTCGTAGGGTGAAAGTTTACCGCGTTTGCCCTGATAGCCATAAGCTCCGTCCCAGCCGTTGTCGGCGAGGTAGAGAATGACGGTGTTCTCAGCCAAGCCGTTTTTGGTGAGATAGGCAACGAGTTCGCCGCAAGTTTGGTCAAACCACTCGACCATCGCGTAGTATTTTTCCGCAGCGGGTGTGGGTCCTTTACCGGTGTATTTCGCGAGGATTTCCTTGGGCGGAGTGTGGGGGTCGTGCGGCATGAGCGGCGCATGCCAGATGAAAAACGGTTTCTTTTGTTCCTTAGCGGTTTCAATAAACTGATAGATCGGATTCATGCCTTCACGTCCGATCGTGAGTCCTTCGCCGCCATGGCGGCCTTGCTTGGTCGTCATGCCGTGAGTGAAGCCCATATCTTTATAGGTCGCATTCCACAGCTTGCCGGTCTGAAACGTTAGGTAGCCTGCCTCGGTCAGCGCCTTGGGTAGCAGGAGTGAATTTTTCAGCAACCGCTGCATGAGCGGATTGCGATCGCCACGGTCCTTTTTGGCCAAATCATTGCCGGTGATTCCATGCTCGCTGGGAAGTTTGCCGGTGAGCAGACAGGCCAATGAAGGCGAACAGACCGGCATCACATAGCCGCGAGTATAGAGCAGGCTCTCGGAAGAGATGCGGTCGAGGTGAGGGGTCTTGATCACATCGTGTCCCATGAAGCCGTAATCGGTGAAACCTTGGTCATCGGAAATGATCAGGATGATGTTGTGTTTGGCCGGTTGCGCGCCGATTGCGGTAAGCCCCAAGGCGCAGGTAAACAGGAATGACGTGAGAATTTTCATGGGGAAAATCGTTGTTGGGCGGAATGCAGTGTGGAGGGATCGGGCGAAGTCGCAAGCCCTGAAAGCCAAGCACCGTGATCCGGAAGGGTAGGGGATTCGCATTGAAATCAAGAGCCGACCTTGACCTGACGCCGGAAGCCTGAGAGAAGATCTTGCGAAGCGAAACGGCGGAAACGCCAGTTTCGAACCGTCCTTGAAAACATCCATTCATCCCCATGAAATCCATCCATCGAATTGCAGCCCTCACCGTAGCCGGAAGCGCGCTTCTTGTTTCCTCATGCGCCCCCGGCGGACGCTCGCCTTCAGGTTTTCTCACCAACTACAGGCAATTGAACACCGGCTATGGCACGACGGACGCGGTTTCGGCCTATCTTAAGCCTGCTGCCGATCTCAAGAAATACGATAGCGTCATCATTGATCCCGTCACCACGGTTGTCGCCACTCCCGGCGTCAGTCATGCGCTCAACGAGCAACTCGCCGCCAACCTCAACGATGCATTGCGTGCCCAACTTGCAGGCAAACTCAAGATTACCAGTGCTCCAAGTCCGACCACTCTGAGGCTCCGCACTGCCCTAACCGATGTGGTGGAAGGCCGGGAGTCAGGTAAGCCAGTGACCACCGTGCACACCAATCCGCA
Organism: uncultured Luteolibacter sp.; assembly: GCA_964425095.1. GTDB lineage: Bacteria > Verrucomicrobiota > Verrucomicrobiia > Verrucomicrobiales > Akkermansiaceae > Luteolibacter. The sequence goes on along the minus strand of CAYRLT010000719.1, from coordinate 1,162 downwards.
AGCCACCTTGTCCGGGAGTCTGGGTTCCGCAGCCGTGGCTGAATTTGTCTCAAATGTTTCATTTGAAGGGGAAATCCTCGATTCGGTGAGCGGCGAGCGTCTCAGTGCGTTGATTGATCACCGCCTCGGCGTCAAACGCGAAGCCTCGGCATCGACCTCATGGGCGGCGGTGCGCAGCGCCACGAATCAAGGCGCCGCCCGGCTTTGGAAACGTTTCACGATGGCCAGAGGCGAGTGAAGCTACGGCCTAACGGCATGCTCTCACTTCTTCCGCAATGATGCGCAGGCCATCCCTCACGATGGCTTCGTCCATGGCGTAGGAAACCCGGATGCATTCGTGACTGTGCGCCCAATCCGGTTGTTCAAGGCCGAAGAAAAAATACTCGCCGGGGATGATCAGCACACCGCGGCGCTTGAGGCGCGCATAAAGCTCCTTGGTGGTGATCGGCAGGCTTGGAAACCAGAACCAAAGAAACAACGCGCCCTCGCTGCGGTGCATGCGCCACGGGAAATCATCGCCGAATTCCTCCATCGCCGTCTGACGGGCGAGCTTGCATTTCTCCTCGTAAAACGGCCGCACCACCTCGCTGCTGAGCCGCAGGATCTCGCCGGATTCGACCAGCGGCAGCATGATTTGCTGGCCTGTGCTTGGATTTGATAGGCCGACGATGGCGCTCATCGATCCCAGCGCGCGGATGACATCCGGCGGGCCGATCACGATGCCCGTGCGGGTTCCCGGTAGACCGATTTTCGACAGGCTGTATGTTAGAATCACATGCGGTTCCCAGAATGGCTTGGCATCGGTGAAGATGATGCCGGGAAACGGCGCGCCGTAGGCGTTGTCGAGAATCAAGGGGATACCATGGGTTTTTGCCAGAGCGGAAAGTCGGGCCGTCTCCTCGTCGGTGAGCACATTGCCCGTGGGATTGGTCGGCCGCGACGCGCAGATGGCGGCGATATCCGGCGTGACTTCGAGATGGTCGAAATCCACCCGGTATTTGTATTCATGTGGCCCGATTTCCTCGATCAAAGGCGGCACGGCCCGGAACACGCATCCATCGATGCCCTGATCCGAATAACCGATGTATTCCGGAACCAAGGGCAGCAGCACCTTTTTGCGTCGACCATCCGGCATCCGTCCGGCGAGGAGGTTGAATAAAAA
>CAYRLT010000718.1:0-8460 GCA_964425095.1 uncultured Luteolibacter sp. | reverse complement strand
GGCCTGCCTTGCGAGTCCGTGAAATTCGAGAAAGTCACCCCGGAATATTTTGACTATGATTGTCAGCGACTGAAGCATCTGGTGGACGCAGGGATCGCCCCGGCGATTGTAGGCGCCTTGGGGGCGCGGGGTTTGCAACAGCATGCAGGCGATTGGCGCGGCCGGCCACAAGCGGCACTGGCGTTAACTCGCGGCGCGCTACAGCGCCTATCCGGTGATCTGGATTCTGGCGGGTGAAATCCCGGAAGAAACAAAAGCGGGGCATGGCCCATGGGCTGAAGTGGCGACTTATCTTCGGAGCATCGATCCCTACCATCACCCGCTCACCTGCCACACGGGCCATGGACGAAACCTTGCCAAGGACGATATCCCGGTGATCGATTTCGACATGGTCGGCGGGAACCACGGTGAGCATGCTGCCGCGGCGCAACATCTACAACTGGGACGGCTCGGAAGTGAAGGATCTTGAGCCGGATGTGGATTGGCATGTTTACTACTTCGATCCTGCAACGGGTCGGAAATTCGATCAGGGCGAGATCAAAGCATCCAGGTGGAATACAGTGGGAAGCCTTTGGAGTCCCGCATGCGCTGCCATTGGAAAGTCAGGGTTTGGTCGTCCTCGACTCTGGCCCCCGACCCCTTCATCCTGACCCCTTCATCCTGGAGTGAATCGGCGATGTGGTCGATGGGGTTGATTGAACCTGCAAGTGGGGAATGCGAAGTGGATTGGTTTTTCAGCCGATGAGACATCTCCATGGATGCCTAGGGAATTCAAGCTCGCGGCCAAGCCGGAGTCGGCGACGATGTGCGTTCACCCAAGGTGTCGGATCTGCGGAAGCGGTCGCTTTATCGGACGCAAGATATCAGCAAGCTGCTGCGGGCGGGTGACAATTGCATTGGTCTATGGTTGGGACGGGGTCGGTCTCGATCGGGAATACAGGCGAGGGTGCAGATCCACATGACAGCGGAAGCTCAGGATGTGGTCGTCGGAACGGATTCTCATGGACGTTTTCACGGAGCACTCACAGTCAGCTTGGCGCCTGGAATTGGGGTGATTTCGGTGGTGAGTGCATCGATGAGCGGCGGGATATTCCTGATTGGAGTCTAGCAGGTTGCAAAACCGGTGATTGGAAACCGATGACGGAGTGTGATACTCCAGCGGGTATTGTGGTGGCGCAGTCCTGCGAACCGAACCGCATCGGTGCTGTGATTCCGCTGGTCAAATGCACTGCCCTTGGCGCGATTGCTTGGGAATTGGATTTTGGCACCAACCTTACCGGTTGGCCGAGGCTTAAATGACCGGGCTCGATGCGGGCCAGAAGGTGGTGATGCGCTTTGCCGACAAGCGGTTCCCGTCTCCTGCCGGGGATAAGACGCCCGCAGGCGATATCAGATCATCGGCAAAGTGGACCATCAAGACGGACGTGGGCGAGGTTGCTTATCAGACTTTCAAGCAAATCGACGAATTCATCTCGGCTGGCAAAACGGGCGAGGAATTCTTCTCGAAGTTCAACTATCACGGTTTTCGTTATGTCATCGTCGAGGGCTTGCCCAAGGCCCCACAAACCGGTGATGCCGAAGCGCTGCTGATCGAATCGGATCTCAAGTATGCAGGTGATTTCGAACGTTCCAAAGATCTGTTCAACCGTATTCACAATGCGAACGTGTGGACGATGCGCAGTCTGAATCTCGGGGGTTACATGGTGGACTGTCCGCATCGCGAGTGGCTTGTCTATGGAGACGGGCAGTTGGGTGTGGAATCGCTCGTCATGAGCAGCCATGCTCCTGCGTTTTACGCGAAGTGGTCGGAGGATTGGCTGGATGGGCAGAAAGACACGGGCGACCTTCCCCACACCGCGCCGAATCAAGGAGGCGGCGGCGGCCCGGCATGGGGTGGTGCGGGTTGTGTGTTGCCATTTAAAATCTATCAATATTATGGCGGCAAGCGTCTGCTCGAGCGCGCCTACGAGCCGGTGCGGAAGTATGTCGAGTTCCTGGAAAGCCGCAGCAAGGACGGCATTCTCAGGGCCTATAGGGGGAAGTGGGATTTCATCGGGGATTGGGTCCCGCCCGGGCGTGGCATGGATACGAATACCTGGCCGGGAAAACCCGCTCAGGAATTGTTCAACAATTGCTACCGGGTTTGCATCATCGAACAACTGGCCAAGGCTGCCGGAATTCTCGGCAAGACCGACGAGTCGCAACGCTGGCTGCAAAGGATCAAGGAAATCCGGCCGCTCATTCACAAAGGCGTTTTACGATGTTGCGAACAAGCAATACGTGCGCGACGAGCAGGCCTGCCAGCTCATGCCTCTGATGACGGGTGTCGTGCCCGATGACCTGAAGCAAACGGTCATGAAACGGCTCGAAGAGTTGATTCAGGTCAAGAACAAGGGTCACTTGGATACCGGCATGCTTGGGACCTATTTTCTGATCCAGCATCTTCAGGAGACGGGCCGCAACGACTTGGTTTACACGATCATGAATCAGACCACCTAACCGGGATGGGGCTACATGCAGTCGCTAGGCACCACCACTTTTTGGAAGCAGTGGAATGGATACTTCTCCCAGATCCATTCGTGTTTCACCTATCCGAGCAGATGGTTCTATCAGGGACTCGCCGGAATCCGCCCTGATCCGGCGGCACCCGGCTTCAAGAAGATCCTGATCAAGCCGGCCATCGTTGGCGAATTGACCCGGGTGAAGGCGCATTATGATTCACCCTACGGCCGTATCGTCAGCAACTGAAAACGTGAAGGGAATCAACTGACAATGGAGGTCTCGATTCCCGCCAACACCACAGCGTCGGTGTATGTCCTGGCCAAAGAGGCCGCTGGAGTCACCGAAAGAAGGAACGCCATCGACAAGGCGGAAGGTGTGAAATTCCTGTGCATGGAGAACAACGCCGCCGTCTATGCCATTGGGTCGGGAAATTATCGATTCGAGTCCAAACAGCCCTAAGAGTCTGTCTTGAAAATGGCAGGGATCGCCCGGAGGTCAGTCCCTGCCGTGATGCGCCATGCTGTGCTGGCCATAACGGGATCAGGAGGATGTTGTAAGCTATGAAGCGAGCGCCCCGTATCTTCTAACCTGCCAACCCGTCATGCCACTGCCAACCATTCGCATTATCGCCGCAGGCCTTTGCAGTCTTGCTGTCGCCACTCTCTGCACCGCAACCACAGCGGACGACCTCGAGGCCGGCTTCCGCACTCCGCCACACAGCGCGGGCATCCGTTGCTTCTGGTGGTGGCTCAACGGCAACGTCACAGAACAGGCCATCACTTGCGATCTCGAACAAATGAAGGCCAAGGGCTACAGCGGCGCGCTCATTTTCGATGCGGATGGAAGCTCGCAGCAAAAGAACAACCCCGCGCCCGCCGGCCCCGCCTTCGGTTCTCCGGAATGGACGAAATTTTTCGTCCACGCGTGTAAGGAAGCCAAACGCCTCGATCTGGAACTGAGCCTCAACATCCAAAGCGGATGGAATCTCGGCGGCCCGGAGGTCACCGAGGAGCAGTCCACCCAGCATTTGGTATGGTCGCGGACTGTGGTCGAGGGACCGGGTGCGGTCGAAAAGGCATTGCCAAAGCCCGTCAGCAAGGGGTTTTTCCGCGACGTCGTTGTGCTCGCCGTTCCGCTCAAACCGGGCAAGTCCAATCCAATCGACGCACTCGACCTCAAGAGCGCAACAAAGGAGCTTGGCATGTCGGCTCCGGATTGCCGGCCGCTGTTAGAAATTTCTCCTGCGATCGCCGATGAGGTCATGGTGAACTCCGCCGACATCCTCAATATCACTGGAAAGATGAATGCGAATGGCTCGTTGAGCTGGGTGGCTCCGGCGGGAAAATGGGAGGTTCTCCGCGTCGGCCACATCCCGGCAGGTGGACATGTTTCCACCAACAGCACCGGCTGGGGCGGACGAGTGATCGACTACCTCAACCCCGCCGCACTTGATGACTACTGGAAACGCAACATTGATCCGCTGTGCGATGCCATCGGCCCGCTGGCGGGAACGACGCTGCGTTATGTTCATACCGACAGCTGGGAGGGTGGCGGGATGAATTGGACGCCGGGTTTCGACAAGACGTTTCGCGAAAACCGTGGCTACGATGTGATTCCTTGGATTGCGGTGCTGGCTGGGCATGTCGTCGATAGCCGCGAAAAATCGAACGCCTTTCTTGCCGACTTCCGCAAGACGATCGGCGACCTAGTGGCCAATCACTACGGACGCCTCGCCGAATTGGCCAGGACTCGCGGCATGGTCACCCACCCGGAGTGTTCCGGGCCGCATGCTGGACCGTTGGATGGCCTCAAAAACTACGGCCGCAGTGAGTTGATCATGAGCGAATTTTGGGCGCCTTCAGAGCACCGGCCGAAACCGGATAGCCGCTTTTTCGTCAAGCAGGCCTCGTCCGCGGCCCATACCTACGGCAAGCGTCTGGTCGGCGCGGAGGGATTCACCACCATCGGTCCACACTGGAATGACGTCCCGTGGTCGGCCATGAAACCGAGCTTTGATCATGAGTTCTGCGCGGGTCTGAATCTGTTATTCAACCACACCTTCACCTGCTCGCCGAAAGAGATGGGCATGCCCGGTCAGGAATACTTCGCAGGCACACATTTCAACCCGCAGATCACCTGGTGGGACGAAGCTCCGGCATTCATCGATTACCTGAAACGCTGCCAGTTCCTCGCGCAGCAGGGCGACTTCGTGGCCGACGTGGTTTATTACTACGGTGATCATATACCTAACATATTCGGCCGCAAGGGACAGGACCCGGCGGGCGCGCTGCCGGATTTTGACTACGACGTCCTCAGCGAGGAGCTCCTCCTCAAAGGATTGGCCGTCAAGGACGGCGTTCTCACCCTGCCGTCCGGCATGCGCTATCGCATGCTCGTCCTGCCAGATCACCGCATACTATCGCTGGGAGCATTGAAAAAAATCGACACCCTCGTGCGCGCCGGAGCCACGGTGCTCGGGCCAAAACCGCTGAAGACCGTGAGCCTGGAAGGTGGCGCTCAAGGCAAAAAACTCTTCTTTGACCTAACGGAAAGTCTCTGGGGCGCGACGGGAAATCCCAATATGTTGAAAATGGAAATCCGCAAGGTCGGAGCGGGACGGGTCGCGTGGGGAATGAGCGCCCGCGATCTACTCCACTCCGATGGCATCGCGCCCGATTTGGCGCTCACGCTCAAGGATGGAGCAACGGCCCCGGATACCGATTGGATCCATTACCAGATCGGCGACGCCGAGGTTTACTTTCTCACCGAACTGGCAGGCAAGGCGCAGAACATCGATGCGGTCTTCCGCGTCAATGGCCGAATTCCCGAACTCTGGGACCCTGTCGATGGATCTATCCGGGAGGCATCGTCGTATTCCTGCGCCAAGGGAGCCACTCATTTATCGTTAGATCTCGCCCCCTATGACAGCCTGTTCGTGGTGTTCCGGAAAACCACTTCCGCAACCGAGCGCAACACCGCACCGAATTCGCCGGCCTGGCAGCAAGCGCAGGTCATCGGCGGGCCATGGGATGTGACCTTTGATTCCAAGTGGGGCGGCCCTGCAAAATCGGTCCGCTTTGAAAACCTAACAAACTGGTCCAAGCACGAGGATGTGGCCATTCGGAACTACTCCGGCAAGGCCATCTATCAGACGCGCTTTGCGGTCAGCACCAACCTGACCGTTAAGCCGCTAGCGCTGGAACTCGGCGACGTCAAGGATGTCGGCATGGCGCGGGTTAAACTCAACGGCACCGACCTCGGCATCGTCTGGCGCCCGCCGTTCCGCGTGAACCTCGGCGATGCCCTCAAACCCGGCGATAACACCCTCGAAGTCATGGTCGTCAACTCATGGCGCAACCGCCTCATCGGCGATGCGGCCTTGCCCGAAGCACAACGCCTGACCAAGACCAACGTCCGGGTCAACACGAGCGGTCCGGGCAAATGGCAACTCGAACCCTCAGGCCTGCTCGGCCCGGTGACTTTGGTCGGCCTGAAGCCGTAGCCGCCCCTAGCAATCCGTGCGGGTGCTGCTGTCCGCCACCGTGATCAGTTGGATTCTAGGCGGCGCGCTGGTCTTGGTGATGCGGAGGCGCAACTTCTCGGCTTCGATTTTCTTCGGGAGGCGGAGCACTTTCGCGGCACCGATTTCCGTTCCGCTGTGGATGGTGTTCCACTCGCCATGTTGCAAAGGCATCGATGGAAAACCCCTGAACGCGGAAGGAACGAATTTGGGAAAATTTGTCGCCCAGCACCTTCTTCTCTGAGTATTCGTGGATGGATATCCGATTAAAAAGAAAAGGTTTCTCCGGAGTGAGCGTGAGGCTGGCGGTGTTGGTGGTCCAACGGGTTCTTTCCAAGCTGCCGTCAACTGCCTTGGAAGCGTCAAACTTCTCGCTCAAAACGCTATCCGCCTCGGCTGCCACGCCGGCCGCCTGATTGACCGGAGCTTTCGGCATCGGGGTCTTGCCGACGTGGATGTCTAGCAAATCAGCGGTTTTGAAAATCGATTCGAGTTCGTTTTTGCGGATGTGGCCGGTTTGGTCGGGCGGCAGGTTGACCAGCAGGATATTGTCATTGGCCGTGCACCGGTAGAAGAGTTCTTTGAGTTCGTCCGGCGTGCGGGCGGGAATGATATCCTTTTTCTGGAACCAGTTCCAGCGGTCGGAAATGCAGATGGTGTGCTCGAGCGGAAGATAGTCGAGATTGCCATCGGGACCGGTGTATTCCTTCGGGTCGTCCATCCGGCAAAGGTTTGGATCCGTGGTGTGGAAGCCTACCGGACGATAGCGGATCGGATCGTCCTTCCTGCAGTCTTCCTGTGGTCTTCCGGAAGTGGCACGGAGCCCGGTTTCCCCGGAACGCTGATGGTGTGGTTGACGGTGACCTGCAGTCCGGTTGGAGTTTTTTGATGTGGCCGTAAACTTCGGCGATATAACAATCCACGTCGGGCTTGGTCCAGCCGCCGTCAAACCATATCTCGCTGATGCGGGAGCTCGCGCCTATGCTCGAAAACTCCGCCGGTGCGATGTGGTTTCGGGTCCGTTCCAACCTCATGGGCCGCCCGGGTCGAGCAACTCTCCGACGGCTTATGGCTGGTGAACATCAAAGTGATCAAACCGGGCACCCGCCGCAAAATCGGCACCCTCCGGCTGCGCGAGATCCACGCCGAAATTCCTTATGAAGAAGGGGAGAAGCCGGCGACCATGCGATTTTGGACCAGCCTGCACAACGCGCAAACGCCCTAAACAGCAGCCCAGAAAGTGCTTGAAATGCTGTTGGCGGCGTCACTCGTGGCAACGCAACTCGAGGTGGTGGCTCAGCGCGCAGGAGTGGAGATCCTGCGCATCAGCTTCGCCAAGGTCCTGCACAAGACCGCTGCCCTATGTGAGTTGTTCGCCGTGGGCGGAGACCTGATTGAGCCCACGGCCTTGATGAAGTGGATTGAGAGGATCCCAGAGGAGCTTCAAACCAGCGCCTTGATCCAGAAACGCAAGCCGCGAAGTTGCCCACACACCCTGAGAAAACCGGCCAAAGACTGGCATAAAACAAACACTCCCGGTTCCAAACTCGCATCAAAAACCAACAGTATTTTGAATCCTTAAAGGCATTGGGCTGAAGCCAGCGCTCCGTGATAAACCATTTTTCAGCCCATCTCTTCGGTTCTTCGCTTTACGGCGGACATCTGTGGGTTTAAGTCCTGCGCGCGATGCACGGATTTTCCTACAAAAACGCTTCCCTTTTCTGCGAGGACGTCGAACTGGCCACTCTTGCGGACGAATACGGTACCCCACTCTATGTTTACTCCGCAGCCACGATCCTTGACCATTATCGTCGGCTCGACGCTGCGCTGACGGGTGTGGAGCACGAGGTGGCCTATGCGGTGAAGGCAAATTCCAATCTCTCGGTGTTGCGCCTGTTGGCCAACGAGGGTGCGGGATTCGACATCGTTTCAGGCGGTGAATTGTTCCGCGTCATCAAAGCGGGTGGCGACCCGGCGCATTGCACGTTTGCCGGAGTGGGCAAGACCCGTGAGGAAATCGTCTATGCTCTGGAGCAGGGGATTTATTCGTTCAACGTCGAGAGCGAGGAAGAGCTGCGCTATTTGAACGAAGTCGCGGGCGAACTCGGCATGGTCGCGCCAGCCGCAGTGCGGGTGAATCCGAATGTGGATGCGCACACGCACAAATACATTTCCACCGGAAAATCCGAAAACAAGTTTGGCGTCGATTTTGAGGCGATTTCCGGGCTTTACGAACGGGCGGCCGCGGAGCTTCCAAACATCCGTCTGCGTGGCTTGCAGATGCACATCGGCTCGCAGCTCACCTCGATCGCCCCGTTCATCGAGGCGGTGGAAAAAATCGCGCCCCTTGCGCAACAACTCAAAGAGCGCCACGGCATCGAGTTCTGGTCGATCGGCGGCGGGATTGGCATCATCTACAAGACATCGCTCGAATCCGG
>CAYRLT010000717.1:0-21561 GCA_964425095.1 uncultured Luteolibacter sp. | reverse complement strand
AAGGGTGCCTGGGATGCTGGGAAGTGGTGCTGGCGCGATGACCGGTGGGCGGGCCTTGTCGGTCTTGTGCTTGAACTTCTTGCGGATCGTGCGCCGCCAGATCATCTCGGGTTTGATGACGTCGAGTTCGTCGTGATGTTCTTCGCTGATTTCCTCGAAGTCATCCGGGTTGGCTTTGACTCCTCAGTGGCGTGAATGCCGAGGCGGCGCAATTTCAACGCCACATCGCGTCGCGCACGTTGCGAGTTGTTAGTGAGATAGCGGAAGGGGATTTCAAGATTTCGCAATCGGGTGACGAATTCGGATGCGCCGGGAATGAGCTCGGAGCCCCGGTAGATCACTCCATCCATATCAAGAAGAAAGCCAATGTTTGCCATAGTGTCCTAGCTGTAGCGGCAGCAGTGCCAAGCGGCCGCCCCGTTTCAGCTGCGGACTGAATCCTCCTCATCCCCGCGCAGGTTGCCTATGATTGTCGGACATATGCGGTTCGTGAGGAGGCCTGGTGTGAAAATGCCGAATCAGCCGAGTGATGCGAGTGCGTCTTGGATCGGCACATTCTGGCGCTTGCGATCGAGGAAAAAGCTGACTTCCGTGTAGCCGGATGCCTGCAACAAATGCAGTGCGGTCACATAGCCATCGCCCACGCGTTCCGGGACATGGGCGTCCGCGCCAATGACCACGGGGATGCCGCGCTTGCGCATCATGACGAGTTGGGCCGGTGATGGGTTCATTTCCGGCAGCGGTTTTTGCACGCCGCTGGTATTGAGTTCCATGGCTACACCGGTGGCGGCGATGCGGTCGAGCGCGCGCTCGATGACCGGGCGCAAGCGATTGAAATCCCAATCGTCAGGCGATTCATTTTTGATGAGATCTGGATGGGCGAGCGTGTCGAAAAGCCCGCTTTCAGCAGAGAGCGCGAGGTGTTCGAAATAGAGTTCCTGATAACTTTGGATTTCGCCGGTATAGAATAACTTCCGGTAATCGCCTACCTGATAGTGGATCGATCCTAGAACGTGGCTGAGTGGCACCCTGTCATGGAGTTCCTTCAGCCATGGCTCGACACCCGGATAATAGTCGCTTTCCAGCCCGGTTCTAACATCCAGGCGGCCGGCGAACTTTTCGCGGGTGGCGGCGATCATTTCCACGTAGTTTTCGAATTGTTCCGGAGCCATCCGCACGTTGGCGGAAAACCCGCCGGGCAGCGGGCAATGGCAGGTGAAGGTGATGCCTTTGAAGCCACGGGAGAGGGCGACAGCCGCGTAGGCATCGGGAGTGCCGATGGCGTGTTTGCACAATGTGGTATGGCAATGGGATTCGTAAAGCAACGGCGCGGGCATGGCACGGGATGCTGTGGCAGCATGGTGGCGATGGGAAGCCGGATCCTGCGGAAAATCCGTCACCAAATCCGGTTTCGAATTCTGAAAAGCGCGGCGAGCATGCCCCAGGCATCGTGAAGTGGGCGGACTTTGCCGCCCTTTTTTTCGGTCCATGTCACCGGGACTTCGAGCCAATCCGCGCCACTGCGTTTCAAAGTGGCTAGCAGTTCGGAATCGAAAGCGAGGCCATTTTCGGAAAGCCGATGGGAGATGGGGCGGTAATCATCGGCCTTGAGGATTTTGGCGCCGCATTGAGGGTCTTCGCATTGGAGATCGAGCAATAGATGCACGGCCAGCAGAAATCCGCGGTGGAAGATCGACCGCCACGGGCTCTCCACGACATGGGTGGTGGCGGTTCGTTTGCGGATGCCGATCACCGAGCTGCGGTTTGTGAGCGCGGTTTCGATGAGTTGCAACAAATCTTCCGCCGTCACGCTGCCATCGGCATCGACGAAGGCGAGCCACTCGGCGTCCGGTGCCAGTGCCCAGGCCTCCCGGACGGTTGACCCTTTGCCGTGATGCTGGGCGGCAAAATGCAGGCCGACATGCGGAAATATTCGGGCAAACGAGCTTCGAAGTTCGGTCAGGCGGTGGTGTTCGTCATGCCCTGAGCCGTCATCTGCGATGATCCAGTGGATGGGTAGGGGAGATGCCGCAAAGGCTCGTGCCAGCGTTTTTCCATACTCTGCAAGACGTGTGGAATCTTTCCATACGGGAGTGACGAGCAGGATTTGGGTTGGAGTTTCGATCACGGGCATATTTTAGATTACCTTTGCGAGAAGATGGATTCTTTCATCGTATCTAGCGCATTGATGAATCGAGCCATTGTTATCTTCTGTTGGGTTTGCGTGATCGTCACTACGTTTTTTTTACGTTTTGACGCTCTTGGTAAGCGCCCGTTTCATGCGGACGAGGCGACGGGTGCGCGGATTACGGCGCGGCGGATGGAAACCGGCGGCAGTCAGTTTGATCCCAAACATTATCATGGTCCATTGTTGGCGGATTTGGCCATTCCTTTGTGCAAACTGCGTGGCGAGACGGGCTGGCGGGACATGAGCAAGACTACGCTGCGAATCCTTCCTGCGATCGCTGGAACATTGTTGGTCTTACTGCCGTTATGCTGGCGCAGGCGTTGTGGCGATATACCGATGTTGGCGGCGGCGGCCTTTCTCGCGACTTCTCCACTGCTGGCATACTACAGCCGGGTGTTCATTCATGAATCTTTGCTGGTGCTCTTCGGCATGGCGGCGCTGATGTCGCTAACCGGTAAATGGCGTTGGGGTATTCCGGGGATTTTGATCGGCTTGATGTTCGCGGCTAAAGAAAGTTTCGCCATCAGCCTCATCGCATGGTCGGGCGCCGCGGCTTTGATCGCATGGGAAAACAGGAAATCGTTGGATCGCGCGGCGCTCGTGGCAGCATGGCGGGGGCATCGCATTCCGGTGATCGTCTCGGGACTTGCCTCCGTCGTCACCGCCATTGGATTTTACACCGATGGTTTTCGACATCCGCAGGGAGCGATTGATGCGGTCCGCACGTTTTTCGTTTATGAAACGGTGGAGGGGCATGACAAAAGCTTCGGCTACTACTTCCAACTTCTCGCCATGCCGCAGAAATCCGGCGGAATCTGGTGGTTCGGCACGCCATTGTTGGTGCTCGCCCTCATCGCATTCGCCTCCACCTTCCGCGGTGGTGAGGATGCGCCGAAGTGCCGCGCGACGATTCGTTTTATCGCCTATGCGGCCGTCGGTCATTTCCTGATTTACAGTCTGATCGCTTATAAAACTCCATGGCTCGCATGTCTGCCGTGGGCGCATGTCTGCCTGCTTGCCGGATTCGCCGTCGCCCGATTTTCATCACGGCGGCTGCCAACGCAAGTCGCGATGGTGGCTCTAACCATCGTCTGCCTGTTCACCCAGTTCCGGCAAGCCCGCTACGCCAGCGGGCGTCTTGCCTCGGATGTCCGCAATCCGTATGCTTATGTTCCCACCCGGCGTGACGTCGAGGCGATGGAGGAATGGTTGGGAAAACTCCGTGATCGTTCGCCAGCCGGGATGGTGGATGGCGTGGCTGTCATTGGCAGTTATTACTGGCCGCTTCCCTGGTATCTGCGTGCCTTTGAAAAGATTGGCTACTGGAAGGAGCCGCCGCCGGATTTGGAAAAATTTCCTCTGGTTTGCGCGATGCCGGGAATCTCGGGTGCGGTCACGAGGCGGCTCGGTGACACCCATATCTCAGTGCAGCGCGGCCTGCGTGCGGATGTCCCTCTGTATTTATTTGTTAGGAAAGACATCTGGAAACAATGGTTGGAAACCGAAAGCCCATGAAGACACCCATTCCGTTGCCCGATGCACAACACTTCGCCCATGAGGCGATGCACACGACGTTCAGTCTGCGCATTCCTGGGATGAATGAATCCACGGCGCGTGGCATTGCGCGGGAATGTTTCGAGCAAATCGATCTTCTCGAATCCCGCCTCAGCCGGTTTATCGAGGGCAGTGATGTTTCCCGCATCAACAGCCTGGGCGCTGGGGAAACACTCTATTTAAGCGAAAGCTGCCATCAATGTCTGCTGCTCGCGCTGGAAGCCGCCGCCAGCACTCATGGCTTGTTCGATATCACGCTCGGCACTCGGATTGAGCACCGAAAATCTGGTAACGTGGCCCCTGAACCGCCGCTCACCGGTCGGCTGACCATCCATCCTGATGTACCGGCGGTCACTTGTGACGAACCCGGCCGCGAGATTGATCTCGGCGGCATCGGCAAGGGTTTTGCTCTCGATCAGTTGAAATTACTGCTTGCCGGTTGGGGTGTTGAGAATGCCTTGGTTGCGGCGGGTGCCAGCTCGTTGATGGCCATTGGGACGCAGCCATGGCCAGTTGATCTAACGGGTGACGCTGGGATTTTGCGCGTGGAGCTGATCGATCAATCCATCAGCGCTTCCGGCACTGGCATTCAAGGAAGTCATATCATTCATCCATGGGGCCCCGAGGCAATGCCTGCCAATCCGAGTCGCCGCATCTGGGTCACTGCCGCCACCGCGGCTCTTGCTGAGATCTGGTCCACGGCCTTGATGTTGATCGACGTGGAGGAAATTCCTGATATTCTAGCAGGAAATCAAGATGTCACCAGCGTTCATGCGGATCGTGGTGGCAGCGTGGAAATCATCCTTTGATTCCAAAGTTCCTCACAACCCGGAGAGGGCGGTGATGGCGGCCTCATTCTTGTATTGTTTCGCGATGTCGAGCGCGGTGACGCCTTCCTTGGATTTTACTTTAGGGTCCACCTTGTGTTCGATGAGTAACTTGATGAGTTCCGCTCCGCCGCTGGCGGCGGCTTCGTGGAGAGGTGTGCCGCCGCGTTCGCTCAGTGTCATCGGATCGGCACCACCGGCGAGCAGGGCTTTGGTGGTTTCGATTTGGTTTTTTGCGGCAGCGTGGTGGAGCGGCGTCCAGCCATCCTGATCGAGAAGGTTGGGTTTCGCTCCCGCCTTTAGCAGGGCGGTGATGATTTCCGGGCTGTTGCGATCGACCGCGAGGTGCAGTGGTGTGCGCTTGGATGCGTTTGCGCTGTTAGGGTCTGCGCCGGATTCCAGCAACAAGACGGCGATCTCGAGCTTGTTGCGGAGGACGGCTTGTTCGAGCGGCGGGCGAGAAGTGGGTTTGCCGCCCGTTTTCGCATTTTGTGGATCGGCTGCTAGGTGGAGTCGAACGTCGGCGAGATCACCCTTGGCGATCGCCGCATCGATGGTCGGATTGGCGGGCGCGGCCACGGCGAGTGGGCAGAGCAGAAGGGCGGTCAGGAGGTGGCGGGAAAGACGATTCATGGTGTGGGGATGTTCAGGAAACGGAAGAGGATCGGCAAAATATCATCGATTTCGAAAAAAAACACTTTTTATGAAAGGTTGGCGGTGAGTTTCGGGTATGAGGATCGAATTTGCTACCCCACTACGACCATGAATCCCAACTTGTTGAATCGCCGTTCATTTTTAGGAAACACCACACTTCTGGGCGCGAGTCTGGCGGCCTCCTCCGTTTTCGGCCAAGCGGCCGCGGGCGGATCCAAGAAGATCAAAGTCGGCCTGATTGGTTGCGGTGGTCGGGGCGGTGGAGCGGTCCAGAATTTCATGGATGCTTGCAAACTGCTCGGCATCGAGGCAGAGCTGGTCGCTACCAGTGATGCATTTCAAGACAAGGCGGAAGCTGCGGGCAAGAAATTCGGAGTTCCTGCGAATCGTTGTTTCAGCGGTTTTGACAGCTATCACAAGGTTCTCGCCACTGACTGTGATTACGTCCTGATGGCGACCCCGCCAGCATTCCGGCCCTTGCACTTCGCCGCTGCGGTGGAGGCTGGTAAACATTGTTTTATCGAAAAACCCGTGGCTGTAGATCCGGTAGGAGCTCGTTCGGTCATCGCCACTGGCGAAAAAGCCAAAGCCAAAGGCCTCGCGGTCGTGACCGGCACCCAGCGCCGCCACCAATTGGAATACTTGCGCAACAAGGCGCTCATCGATGCCGGAGCTATTGGCGCGATCAAGGGCGGCGTGGTCCAATGGAACGGCACCGTGCCGTGGATCAAGCGCCGTAACGAAGGCGAATCCGCCGCCGACTACTTGGCTCGCAACTGGCTCAACTTCACTGAACTTTCCGGCGACCATATCGTCGAGCAGCATGTTCATAACCTTGACGTGGCGGTTTGGTTTCTTGGTCGACTGCCGGTGACCGCGCTCGGCTTCGGTGGCCGTGCCCGCCGCGAAACGGGCAATATGTTTGATTTCTTCAGCGTTGATTACGATTTCGACGACGACGTCCACATTCACAGCCAGTGCCGCCAGCTTTCCGGGACATATGGTCGCGTTGGTGAAATGTTCACGGGCACCGAAGGTTCGTGTTATGGCGGAGGAAAAATCAAAGGCAAGACGGTCTCAGTTCCAGAAATCAAGTTAGAATCTTCTAATGGAATGGTGCAGGAGCATGTAGACATGATCCGCAGCGTCATGACAGGCAAGCCGCTCAACGAAGCCAAGCGCATTGCCGAGGTGACGGCGGTGGCCATCATGGGTCGGATTTCCGCTTACACCGGCCAGATGGTTCGCTGGAGCGATATCATGGAAAACGAGAGTTCACCGTTTTACAATTACGCGTGCAAGCCTGCGGCTATCGACTTCGAAAAAGGCGCGGTCGAGCTTCCAGCCGAAGTTCCGCCGGTGCCGGGCAAGGCGTGAGCCTGCGGGGCTGCACTGCAAGTAATTTCGCCAACACACAAGGAGTTACTCCTCGAGGACACGAGGACAAGGTGGATATGCGTCGAGACCCTGTCGAGTATAGAGCTGCAAGCTCCTCTAATAGTACAGCCAGAGGGTGCTCACAAAAATCATAGTCTTTAAGGGTCGTTTCCCATACTGTAATATTTAGATTCATGGTGCCACCGCTCAAATTGCCTGACTCAATCGTAGCAAGCTCGCTGACCGTTGCTCCCATTGACAACAACGAACGTCTTCACGTCACTGCGACACAAGAACGACAAGTCATTCCGGCACTACGGGCGATGTATACGGGCTTGTTTATTGGCGACGCGACGATCCTGATTCGCTGCGTCGATGCTTGGATTCGTCGGGGCCATTCTTGTCTGGGTATTGTGACCTTCGATGCACGCTGTGCTGAATGGGCTGTGAGTAATGGCATTCCCACGTATTTCCTTCCCCCCCGCAAGCGACTTACGACACAGGATTTACTAACGCTCACTCGAGGAGCATCCATCGATTTTCTTTGGAGCGTGCATAATCTCAGAATTTTATCTGCGGAGGTTTTGTCATTGGCTCGGGTGTTGGCGATCAACTACCACGATGCGTTGTTGCCATCCTATGCTGGGTTGTGTGCGTCTAGCTGGGCTTTGATGGCAGGTGAAACTCGGCACGGGATTACTTGGCACCAGATCGTCGAAGCGATTGACGCTGGCGATATATTGGAACAGGAAGTGTTGTTATGCACAGAAAAAGATACAGCATGGACATTGGGATTGCGCTGTGTTGAAGCCGCTGAGCGCGCGTTCCTGCGAATTTTAGATCGAATTGACCGCGACGACCTCCTTGGTCAGTCGCAGCCCTCGCACGGGCAATCATATTTTGGAGCGGAACAGGAACCCACTCCAGGTTGTGTTGTGAACTGGAATCGACCTGCAGTAGAAATTGCGGCTCTTGTGCGCTCTCTTGACTTCGGGCCTGCTGAAAATCCTCTTGGACTTCCCAAGGCGTTGACGTCTCTTGGAGCGCTTGCCGTGCAGCGTGTGTGGATGAGCGGTCGTGCAAGCAATCAAGCGCCGGGCACCATCATCGCGAGACCACTCGAATCGGAGGCAGGCGCATGGGTTGTAGCGACCTCAACCGAAAATATTGAGATTCAGGCATGGACAAAACTCGATGGATCCCATGTGAACGAAGCCGATTGCGCTGCATTGGGGATTCGCGTGGGCGAGGTATTGCGCTCCGAGTTTTCAAAGGGTTTAGCGAACATGCGTTTGGGACGGCTTTCACCTGTAGGTGAGGCATTTTGGCGAAAACGCCTTGAACATTTCAAACCGCTCGCGCCCGCTGGATTCATAGAGACTATCGTCCGAGGTGGTGCTGTAACGAAAGAGTCACTATCGCTCCCTTCACCGCTTGATAAGAAGCCAGAAGAGGCACTGCTTTTCCTTCTAACCTCCCTAGCTGAGGCGGTCGGGGAGTCATTTGATGTGGCGTTTGCTGAAGCCAACGCCCACGACATTCCAGCCGAGGCGCTGGTGCTATATGAAAGCGCTCCTCCTCTGCGCCTCGAGTCCAGCAAGGCTGAGATGGGCAGCAGCCTTGCCGCGCACCGGGCGTTTCCACTATTGCCCGCCGATTTGTTGGGGTGCTCACATCAACTTCGAGAACGTAATGGTGGACGATCGTGTCCAGTAGAAGTAAGAGTTGGTTTAGGAAAAGCCCCGGGGATTGTTTGGCCCCCGCCGGACATTGAGCAACGAAGGTTGGTTGTGGAAATTCATAATGGCCTTATTGCATTCACGTCCGCCGTCGAGGATGCTTCAGCGCTCAAGGCCTTGGTCAACTCGGTTCGTGAACGGACGGAAACAGGACGATGGATCAATCCCTCTCCAGTGTTACAGCAGAGTGTCATGGAACTTTTCCTTACTCGGGCTGCGAATCAACCTGAGGCCATAGCAATCGTCGAAGAGGGCAATCATTATACCTATGCAGAACTCTCACGGCGTGCGCTGGCTTTGAGTGATGCCCTACGCAGGCGTGGAATTGGTCCAGGTGATATTGTTGCCCTGAAAACAACACGCTTATTCGATCTCGTAACAGCCATGTTTGGCATCGGCATTGCGGGTGCTGCTTTCTGGGCAATTGACGAACAAGAATCTAAGACAAGGATAGCACTGCTCTTCGGAGAGGCGAAACCCTGCGCTCTGATCACCGACGACCCAGCTAGTTTTGCGGAGGCACGAACAAGTCTTTCGCGCGGAATAATTCCAATCGTAGTTGCGGATCATTATGAACTGCCAGTCTTGCCACCAAGCGATCCGATGAGTTCTAACTCATTGGTCTATCTCGCCTTCACCTCGGGTTCAACCGGTTTCCCCAAGGCTGTTGCGATCGGACATCGATCTCTAACTCAATACATCGAGTGGTTTGCCAAGCGCTTCACTTTGGGTGGCAAAGACAGATTGCTTCAAGTCGGATCTCCAGCGTTTGATATCGCTTACGAGCAGATCTTCGGCTCTCTAATCAGTGGGACCGCCCTAGTCGCCGCGCCCCGACCGCTTGGTTCCGCACGTGAAATATGGAAATACATTGCGGATCAAGAAATCACGGTTCTTGATTTACCAACGGCTCTTTGGCATCAACTGGTGCCCACGCTGGCTAACCATCCAGAACTTTGGCCAAACACAGTTCGCGCTCTTTATCTCGGAGGCGAAGCCGCTTACGGTTCAAGCATCGCTGTGCTTCAACAGGTTGCTCCGCCCGGGTTTCTCTGCATGAACGGTTATGGTCCGACGGAGGCCACCATCGTCGCCACGGCATTCGAGGTGTCGCTTGATTCTCCGGTGGATCCAGCGAGCATATTGCCGATTGGTTGGCCAGTCGCGGGTGCCATTGCCGAGGTTTGCTCAGAAAGTGGATGCTTGATCGAGGACGGCACAGTTGGCGAGTTATGGGTTGGCGGAGAGGGGTTAGCACGTGGTTACTACGGTCAGCCTGATCTCACGTCCCGCAGCTTTGTCATGAATCCTCGCGGCAGGCGATACAGGACAGGAGATTGCGTGAGTCGAAACATGGACGGGTGTTTGATCTTCCACGGTCGCAGTGATCGGCAGGTCAAGATCGCCGGACGGCGGGTGGCTCTCGAGGAGGTCGAGATGTTGATACGCGGCATCGATGGAGTTTCTGACGCCGCCGTAATCGTTAGCGAAGAGGATCAAATAAGTGCTTGGTTAGAACTTTCGACCGCCGTCAAATTGGATGAGGTGGCAGCCGAAGTTAAGCGACGACTACCCCCTGCCATGCGCCCGCGACGCTATGAGGTCATAGCTAGTTTGCCTCGCACATCATCAGGGAAAATTGAATACAAAGCCTTATGTTTCAGCTCACCGCCACCACACGAGAATGTGTCGGTGGTGGCGCATAATCCGGCCGCAGAGAAACTGGCGAAGTGTTGGTGCCGTGCACTCGGATCGTTACCTGTTACGCCAGAAGATGATTTTTTTGCCAAGGGTGGTGATTCGCTGGCGGCTATTACGCTGCTCGCGGAAATCGAGAAAGCCTATAAAGTTGCGCTTCCTTTAGCAGAATTGATGTTAGATCCCACCCCTAGCGGGATTTCACGGCACCTCACCACATTCATGACGAAGGAGGACCACAGAAAATCTTCCGCGCTTCCCTCGCACTCGGTGATCATCGAGATGCGCTCCGGAAAGGATGTGCCGTTGGTATTGATTCATGGTCTTGGGGGGCACCTGCTCAGGCTGCGTCCTCTTGCAATGTGTCTTCCAGAAGGGAAAGCCTGTTGGGGAATTCAGGCGCCCGGTATCGATGATGCCTCTAAAACTCCGTATACAATTGAAGCACTCGCTAAGCTCTATCTTTCTGAGTTGTCTCCGCGACTTGACGGGCGAATGCTTGAGGTGTGCGGTATGTCATTTGGCGGTGTGATCGCCCTTGAAATGGCCCGTCAACACGCAGCACAGGGTGGTAGCATCGGCCTCGTTGGGCTTTTTGATACGGAACTGAAATATTTTCTTCCGAGCTTAAAAAAGAGAAGGGGGAAAAAACTTAAGCCATGGCTCAAACAATTTCGTCGGTCTCTCCGCCGTCGGATAAAGAAAGTCTATGCGATTATCCGTCGATCTTTCAATCGACTCCAAAGAAAGGCGGATTGCTTAGAGAGCCCAGATGAATATCGTAATTTCTTACGTATTCGAGAACTGTCAGAAGCGGCAATGAATAATTATCACCTAAAGCCGCAGCCAGTCCCTACAACTATTTTTGCTTCTACCGAGCGCCCTCCCGAGTTTTACGAGAAGTTAGGAATCGAGCTCAAGTGCGGTATTCAAGTGGTCCCAGTTCCCGGTTCCCACATGACGATGCTGGATCCTCCACACTGCGAAACACTTGTGAGAGAAATATTGGCGCAACGAACCAAAATATAACAACTAATCGAAGTGTGCTTCCAATCAAAGGTCTGGAAGTTGGTTTGGATGTACTTATGAAAACTTTTCAAGTTGGATTCAACATCATTTATTGCCAGGTCAATCATTCCGCTCTTTGTAAGCGTTGCGCTTTAAATCGCTGCCAGGATGGCGTTGAGTGTGGCGCTTGGGCGGAGGGCGGCGTTGGCTTTCGCCTCATCCGGGAGGTAATAGCCGCCGATGTTCACCGGCTTGCCTTGAATGCCTAACAGTTCGGCGGTGATAGTTGCTTCGTTTGCCGTGAGTTGTTCTGCGACGGGAGTGAAGATCGCTTTGAGTTCGGCATCATCATTTTGGGCGGCGAGTGCTTGGGCCCAGTAGAGAGCGAGGTAGAAGTGCGAGCCGCGGTTGTCGGTGGTGCCGAGCTTGCGGCCGGGTGAGCGATCGTTGTCGAGGAAGGTGCCAGTGGCGGCATCGAGGGTATCGGCCAAAACCTTGGCCTTGGGCATGCTGAAGGTTTCGGCGATGTGTTCGAAGGACGGGGCGAGAGCGAAGAACTCGCCGAGCGAATCCCAGCGGAGGTAGTTGTCCTCGGTGAATTGTTGCACGTGTTTCGGTGCGGAGCCGCCGGCCCCGGTTTCGAACAGGCCGCCACCATTCATCAGCGGGACGATGGAGAGCATCTTGGCGGAGGTGCCGACTTCGAGGATGGGGAACAGGTCGGTTAGATAATCGCGCAGCACGTTGCCGGTGACGGAGATGGTGTCGAGGCCTTGGACGATTCTTTCTAACGATAATGTGCAAGCTTCGGCAGGTGGGAGGACGCGGATGTCGAGGCCGGCGGTGTCGTGGTCCTTGAGATAGGTTTCGACTTTAGCGATGATTTGGGCGTCGTGGGCACGGTTTTTGTCCAGCCAGAATACGGCGGGATCACCCGTAGCGCGGGCGCGTTTGACGGCGAGTTTCACCCAATCCTGGACGGGGGCGTCCTTGGTTTGGCAGGCGCGCCAGATGTCGCCGGCTTGGACTTCGTGCTGCATGAGGACGTTTCCGGAAGCATCGGTAACGCACACGGTGCCGTTGGCGGGAATTTCGAAGGTTTTGTTGTGTGAGCCGTATTCTTCGGCGGCTTGGGCCATGAGGCCGACGTTGGGAACGGAGCCCATGGTCTTGGGATCGAGCGCGCCGTTCTTTTTGCAGAAGTCGATGGTGGCTTGATAGATGCCCGAGTAACAGCTGTCAGGAATGACGGCGAGGGTGTCCTGTTCCTTGCCGGTGGCGTTCCACATTTTGCCGCCGCCACGGATCATGGCGGGCATGGAGGCATCCACGATCACGTCGGACGGGACATGGAGATTGGTGATGCCTTTATCGGAATTGACCATGGCGAGCGCCGGGCCGTTCTGATAGGCGGCTTGGATTTCCGCCTCGATCTCCGCCTTTTTGTCGGCGGGGAGTTTGTCGAGTTTCGCGACGAGATCGCCGAAGCCGTTTTTGAAATCGACGCCGAGCTCCTTGAGGGTGTCGGCGTGTTTGGTGACAAGGTCCTTGAAGAAGACTGCGACGGCGTGGCCGAAGATGATGGGGTCTGAGACCTTCATCATGGTGGCCTTCATGTGGAGCGAGAAGAGCACGTCGTCGGCTTTGGCCTTGGCGATCTCTTTGCCGAGGAAATCGATGAGGGCGGCCTTGCTCATGAAGGTGGCGTCGAGGATTTCGCCGGCCTTGAGCGGGGTGGATTCCTTGAGGACCTTGGTGGAGCCGTCAGCGCCGATGAACTCGATTTTGACATCGGTGGCTTCTGGGAGGCAGACGGATTTTTCGTTGGAGAAGAAATCGCCGTGGCCATCCATCGAGCCGACGGTGGTTTTGGAGTCGGCGGACCAAGCACCCATCGAGTGCGGGTGCTTGCGGGCGTATTCCTTGACGGCTTTCGGGGCGCGGCGGTCGGAGTTGCCTTCACGGAGGACCGGGTTCACGGCGCTGCCCATGACTTTCGCGTAGCGGGCTTTGATGTCCTTGTCGGCGTCGGTGACCGGGTTTTCCGGATAATCCGGGAGTTTGTAACCCTTGGACTGGAGTTCGGCGATGGCGGTCTTGAGTTGTGGGAAGGAGGCGCTGACGTTCGGCAGCTTGATGATGTTAGCTTGCGGTTTTTGGGTCAGGGCGCCGAGTTCGGCGAGGGCATCGGGGATTTTCTGGTCATCGGCGAGGAAATCCGGGAATTGGGAAATGATGCGGCCGGCGAGTGAGATATCGCGGGTTTCCACGGTGATGCCCGAATGCTTGGTGAAGGCTTGGACGATCGGGAGAAACGAATAGGTGGCGAGCGCGGGAGCTTCGTCAGTCTTGGTGTAGATGATGGTGGGCACTTCGGACATGGGATGGACGGGGTTGGTGACGGGCGAGGGTGTAAAACATGGCCAGGGGCGGGTCAAAGCAATTGCCTGTTAAGAGCGGCATTGTCATATTCCGGACATGGATCTTTCCGGATGTCTCCAAATGGACCCGCACTTGTTGGTGGGGCTGGTCAATACCGAGCTGCGCAATCATTGCGATTCGCTCGAGGATCTGGTTAAAACCCACAATCTTGAGCCCGCCGAGTTGTTGGGTAAGCTGGCCCGGGCCGATTACATCTATCAGCAGGAACAGAATCAATTCCGCTGAGTTTTTCTGGCTGGGGAAGGGTGGAAACCGCCGGTTGACGGATCGTCCTCACCTTGCCAATCGAATTATTTTTCGGGTGGGAATCGTTTCCGCATAACGTTTGCAGCGTGCTGCGAGGGTGGATTTCAAAACAAATCTTGCTTATTGTGGGCGGGCGATCAGTTTGCTGGTCGCTTATAAGCCGTCTGGCAGAGTAAGCGCGCTTAATTGAATCTCTGACGCCGCGGTCTGAGGAAGTGTGGAATGAATCGGCGTTATTAGAACTGAAATACAATGGATATCTACGTGGGCAACTTGCCCTACACTGCTACTGAAGGAGAAGTTTCTGACCTCTTTGCCGCATTTGGACCGGTCGAACGGGTAAAAATCATCACCGACCGCGAAACCGGGCAATCCAAGGGATTCGCTTTCGTGACCCTCGGCGACCAATCGCAGTTGAATGCGGCTGTCGAAGCCCTCAACAATCATGATTACAATGGACGTCCACTTCGCGTGAACCCATCCGAGCCACGCCCAGCAGGCGGCGGCGGCGGTGGTGGCTACGGCGGCGGTGGCGGCGGCGGCGGCGGCTACGGTGGTGGCGGCGGCGGCGGCGGCTACAAAGGTGGCGGCGGCGGCGGTGGCTACAAAGGTGGCGGCGGCGGCGGTGGCTACAAAGGTGGCGGCGGCGGCGGCAGCTCAAAAGGCGGCGGCGGCTGGTAATCCAGTGCTACCAAACTGAATTTTCAATACACCCGGACCTCTTCACAGGGGGCCGGGTGTTTTTTTGTGCCGTTAATCCATCATGCGTCGATGCATGGGTCGGCTGGTTTTGTTAGTTCTTCGCGAGTGCGACGACCTGTTCTTGCTTGGATTTCACGACGCCGCCGGGTTGTTCGAGAGTGATCACGAATGCCTGGGGTTTGCTGAGGGCGAGTTTCGCGGCGATGGGGATGACCACCGGAGTTCCATCGGCAGGGATGTCGAAAACTCCGCCATCGACTGGCGCGTCGGCATCACGAGTGGGATCAACGATCCAGAGTTGGTATTGGGCTTGGCGAGGATCGTTCTCGGGGAGGCCGGAGAGAGTCATGTAGCCTTTTTGGAACTGATCGCTCCAAATGACTTTGCCGCCGGCTTGTTTGAAATTGCCGAGACCTTCAAATTTCCGCTCGATCAGATCGGCGGCTTCGGCGCGTAGGCGGGTAGCGGCGCGCTCGGGCGGCGGTGGGTTATCTCTGCGGGCCAGTAACAAGGAGAGGATGAGGGTGGCCGCTGCGGCAGCCCAACCGGGGATTGGATTGCGGGCGATGATTTTCCAGGCGGGGACTTGGGCTTGGATGATTTTCCCGGGGCTGGGTTTCTCGATGCTATCGGCCCATTGGTGGAGGCGGTCGGCAAGAGCGGTTGGGAGCGGGGCGAGGGTTTCTGGTAGAGAATTCACCTCAAGTGAGGCGGCTAGTAGTTCGAGCGCGGCATCTGGCGTGAGGCCAAGTTCTTCCTCGCGCGCTGCAAGTTCGCGCAACTCCGCAGGAGACAGGTCGCCCAAAGCGCGTCCCGCGAGCAGTTCATCAAAACGGATATCGGAATCGGATGGTATCATGATGCCGTTTGGATGTTGGAGATTCCAGCGCGTCTGAGGTGATCGCGCAGGGTGAGGAGACCGCGCCTGAGGCGGGTCTTGACGGTGCCGAGGGGCAATCCGGTTTTCTCGGCGATTTCAGGATGGGTGAATCCGTTTTCAAAAAACAGATCGAAGAGCTGGCGGGTTTCTTCGGGTAGGACGGCGAGGGAGGATTTCACCGCATCCGCGTGACAGGAGATGGTCGAGGGGTCCGCGGGAGAATCGGGTAGCGACTCTGCGCGATCCAGCGGTTCGAATCCTGGCAGGCGTCCTTGGCGGCGGAGAAAATCGATGGCTCGGCGGCGCGTGATCATGCCGATGAAGGTGGCTTCGGAGGCGACAGCCGGATTGAACGATGCGGCTTTTTTCCAAATCTCCGTAAAAACCTCCTGCACCAGGTCCTCGGCATCCGCCGTCTCCTTGACGTAGCGTCGGATGACATTCCAGACGATCGCTCCATAGCGATCGATGCAACGTTTCATCGCGCCATTCTCCCCGGCTGCGACACGCGGCAGAATCTCATCTGAGGTGGTGGGGGAGAGGGTGTTCAAATGGCGGAAATGACTGGAGTCGGCGAGATGATAGGCAGTGCGTGGGATTTGTCCAAAAGATCTTGTGGGTGATTTGTGTGGGGCGCAGATGGGAGCACTCATTGCCGCATGGAATGGGTGCGCGGTACCCCCCCGCCACCAAGCCGAGGACGCATAAAAACAAGGATGGATGATGGATTGGCTCATTCAGAGCAATCGGGAAGCATTTCTGAGAGATACTCTGGACAGTGCGGCGATGTTGAGGATGCCGACGAATGATTTGAGCCATGATTTCATTGGGTTGGCGGTTATTTGTTAATCGATGTGAAGCTGGCCGCCATCATTGGAATCAGGTCTCATATGATTCTTCGCTACGGCTGCGGAAATGGATTCAAAAAATCGCGAAAGTTTTTTTTAAGGGAAATGCATTTTGTTGAATCCAACGAGAGTCCGTGCGCGAACAACTCATTGTAACCAACCAAACAACACCATGGCCTACGACTCCGATAGCAGCTTGAAACTTTATTTGCGGGAAATTTCGAAAACACCGCTTCTAACTATTGCGGAGGAAAACGACCTCGCCGAGCGCATCAAGGCGGGCGACCAAGAAGCGAGAGATCACATGATCCGCGCCAATCTGCGTCTGGTCGTTAAAATCGCTGGTGACTACTCCGGTTACGGAGTGTCCACCAGCGACCTGATCTCCGAGGGGAATATCGGATTGATGCATGCCGTCGAGCGATTTGATCCTGAAAAGGGCGGCAAGTTCTCAACCTACGGCTCGTGGTGGATCAAGCAGGCGGTGAAGCGTTCGCTCGCGAACCAGTCGAAGACAGTTCGGTTGCCGATTCACATGGTGGATAAAATCGCGCGCATGCGCCGCATCGCATCGTTGCTGGCCGAGGCCCTCGGCCGCGAACCGACGGATGACGAACTGGCCACCGAGCTCGGGTTACCGCGCCAGAAGATCGCCATGCTCAAACAGGCCGCTCTGCGGCCGACCTCGCTGGACGCCCCGGTCAACGATGGCGAGGCCACTGAATACGGCGACATCATCGGCGATGAGTCCGCCATGAGCCCGCTGGAAACGCTCACGGAGAAAAACCTGCACGGTCAGATCGATGATCTGCTCTCGGTCCTCGACGAGCGCGAGCGCCGGATCATCGACGGGCGCTTCGGGCTGGACGGTCTCAAGCCGATGTTGTTAGAGGGTGTGGGCCGCGAGTTCGGAGTTTCGCGCGAGCGGATCAGGCAATTGCAGAACTCGGCGCTCGCAAAAATGCGGAAAGCCCTCCAGAAAAAGGACCGCCCGGCCGAAGGGATGCTGACCCATGAATTTGCCGATGCCTGATAGCCCAGCATCGGCATAGAAAAAAGTCGCGGGCTGAGCGGATCTCAAAGCGCCTCGATGGCAGCCATGATGCGTTTCGCAATGCGGTCATAGTCCTCTTTGCCCTTGGATGCCTTGAGATCCTCGGGGGTCAGATAGATCGGCTTGCCGACGCTCACCGTGATGCGGGCGAAGCGGACGCGGCCCGAGCCCCGGGGCAGGGCTTCGCGTGCTCCGGAGATGCGCACCGGTTGGATCGGGACACCCGATTTCACGGCGATCAAACCGATGCCGGGGGCTGCCTGACCGAGATTGCCGTCGAGAGTGCGCTCGCCCTCGGGGAAAACGAGGACGCGGTGGCCCTCCTTGAGTTTCCTGATGATCGTCTTGAGGCTGGCCATGTCCGGTCGGTCCTGGTCCACGGGAATCGCATTCCACTGCGTGTAAAGCCAGCGGGTTACGCCCGTAAAAAGGGTCTTGCGTGCCAAATAGACCATCTCATCTTTGTAGAGATTCCCGATCAACGGCGGATCGAGGAAGCTCTGGTGATTTGAGGCGACCAGCACCGGTCCCTCGGTGATGAGGTTTTCCATGCCGATGATGCGCATGCCGAACAAGCTTCGGAACGCGGCACCGAACAACAACCAACCAAGCCAATAGATCCATTTCATGGGAAGCACAGCACTCAACGGACCGGGTGGCACCGCATTTGGCTGGCCGGACTTTCTGCTGTCACTCACTCGGAACGCAACCGCAATTTTCCGGTTTCACGGCATTCCAATCCTGAAATGTCGGCCGCTGCGGGGCGGGGGATTCCGATTTCGCCGCTCGTTTCCACTTGCGCGGACTTGTTTGCAGGGCTATCGCCGCCGACGTGAATCGCCTCACCACATCCTTGTTTGCCTGCCTGGCTTTGATTTCATCCTGCGAGGAGCGGAAGGAGGTGGTTGTGACGGAAACTCGTGCCGCGACCACGCGCGACGTTTCCCCGAAGCTCTCGGCCAACAGCGACGAGCGGTTTCGCGATGCCAAGCCAAGCCCGGTGAAGGGCGAAACCCCGGACGGCTGGCTGGCGCTACCGGCCACCCAACTCCGCCTACTAAACTACCGCTTCGGCGAGTCCGGCATGGGTGAGGTCTGGGTATCAATCTCCTCGGGCAGCGTGCTAGATAACGTGAATCGTTGGTTCAACCAATTCGGCGCGGACCCCGTGGATGGAGCCGGCTTGGCGAAACTCCGCAGCGTGTCCATCGCTGGAACCTCTGGCGCTTGGGTCGAGGTCGTCGGCGAATACGCATCCGGCATGGGGTCGGTTCCAAAATCCGGATTCGCTCTGGCAGGAGTCGTCGCATCGGTCGATGGCCGCATCTTGACCGTGAAAATGGTCGGACCGAAGGACGAAGTGGCGGCCGCAAAGCCGGTTCTGGAGAATTTTGCAAAGAGTCTGAAGATCGTTGAATGATCTTCCGTATCACGCCCCGTCTTGCCGATTATGGAAAATCTTTCTGACCCCGCCGTCCAACCGAAGCCCCGCCGATCCATCGCCGGGAAAACTTTTGATGTGCTCTCCGGTTTTGGCTTGGCCACCATTCTGTTGTTGTTGTTAGGGCTGTTGACTTGGTTTGCCACCCTCGAGCAAATCGATAAAGGACTCTATGCGACGTTGAACAAATATTTCCATTGGAAGTCGGTTTTCCTGTTGCCGGAAATCAAAGGCAAAATCGTTCCGTTGCCCTTGCTCGGCGGTTACTGGGCGGGAGCGCTCTTGCTGCTGAATCTCATGCTCGGCGGTGTGATCCGCATCCGCAAGGGATGGAGACACGCCGGCAATCTGATTTCCCATCTTGGAATCATCTTCATGCTCGTCGCCGGTGGCGTGGCCCACCATTTCTCTGAGCGCGGGAATATGGCCGTCGGGGAAGGGGAGACCAGCAACGTCGCCGAAGATTATTTTGAATACGTCGTCGAAGTCGCTGAAATCAAGTCCGGCAAGCCGGATTCGATCCATGTCATCCGCGGCCGAGATATGGTTGATCTAACCGACGGGGCTTCCCGCCTTTTTAAGTTTCCCAATCTACCATTCGATCTTGAAATCGCAGGGTATCAGAACCACGCGATTCCGGTGGGCATTTCCGAGCGAGCGCCGACCCTCGGCGAGCGCGATGCGGGCGGTTACTATCTGATGGAAAAACCGGATGAGATCAACGCCGAGGCGAATACGGCCGGTTGTTACGCACGAGTGGTCCACCGTGACGGGACGAAAGCCGAGCCGTTTATTTTGGCCGGCGCGAGTTTTCATCCGTTCACCGTCCTGCATGAAGGGCGCAGTTTCACGGTGGATATGCGCAAACGCCTGTGGCCGATGCCATTCACGTTGAAGCTCGATGAATTCAACGCCGCATTCCACCCCGGCACGATGAAACCCTCGAAGTTTGTGAGTAAAGTCACCCGTCTCGAAAATGGCAGCGAGGCCAAGGTCACCATTCAGATGAATGAGCCGATGCGTTACGAAGGACTTACGTTTTTCCAAGCCAGCTACGGGCCGCCGGGGGCCGGGCCGGGCCAGCGGATGTATTCGGTTTTTGAAGTGGTGAAAAATCCCGCGGATAAATGGCCGGAATACAGCCTCTACATCGTCTCCTTCGGCATGCTTGTCACCTTCATCACGAAATTCGGCGGCTATCTCGCATCTTCCTCACGCAAAAACCGCCATGACTAACAAACAATTTTCCGCCGGACGATGGATCGCCGCCGCCCTCGCCATGTGCGGGTTGGCCGCCGTGCTCTACAACGTCGTCATCGATAACATGCCCAAGGGCGAGGTGCGCGAGATCGAGACCTACACCCCGTGGTCTGCGGAAACTCTCCGTCTTGCGGAAACCTTGCCGATTCAAGAAGGCGGACGCATCAAGCCGCTCTCGACTTACGCCGGATTCACGATGCTCAGCCTGCATGGCGCACGCTCGATGAAGATCGCCGGGAAAGATGGTCAAGAGGTCCGGATCAAACCCACCGCATGGATGCTCGATGCGCTATTCCGCCCGGCACTCGCCATCCAACAGCCGACTTTCCGCATTGATAACTCGGCCGCACTCGAAGCCATCGGTGTGAACACTCGCGGCAAGCGCGATCGCTACAGTTATAGCGACATTGAACCCGGCCGCGAAAAACTGGGCGAGCTCGCCAAGTCCTATCAAGCCATCGAGGCAAAGTCCCGTGATCCAGTTCAAACCCAAATCGTCGATCTGGCAGCAAACCTCCAGGTCTATGAAAGTTTGTTGGGATATTTCAGTTTCGCCCGATCCGGGGTCGTCTTGCACGGATCCGGTCAGAACGGTGCCTCGGACAAGCGCGCGGACGTCAGCGCATTGATGGCCGCCGCACCACAGCTTCGCGAACAAATCAATCAGTCCCAGGCCCACGGCGGTGAGATAGAACCCCGCCTCCGGGGATTGTTGGAACAAGTGCTCGATGCTTCAAACTTCGCGAAATTCGGACTTTTCATCCTCCCTCCTGCTGATGGGAGTAACTCAACATGGCAGAGTGCCGGAAACGCCATCATGGAAGTCATGAGCGGCGCGACGAAGGACCCGCAGACGGCCATCGACGATATCAGCGCGCTTGAAACCGCCGCACGTTCCATCGGTAATGACGGTGATGACGCGGAGTTTCGTGAAGCTCTTGCCACGGCGCATGAGCGCATCGTTCAGCGTGCCAAGAATCGCGGCCAATACCAGGGCATCGAACTTGAGTCGTCCTACTATCGTAAAAACTGGTTTCTCTATGCGTTGATTTTCTTCCTCACCGGCACGCTCGCCGCGCTTGGCATGTGGATGTTTGGAAAAACTCCGGTGGGCAGATTGTTATCATGGATTACCACCGGAGCTACGGCAGCCGGGTTGGTCTATTGCTGCATCGCCATTGTTTTGCGCTGCATCATCATGCAACGCCCGCCGGTCGGTAATCTTTATGATACCATCATCTTCATCGCCTCCACCGCTGTCTTCTTTTCATTGCTCATCGAATGGCTGACCCGTCGGAGATTTGCCCTTGGCCTCGCGCCGATTCTTGGCACGGCGCTCATCGTGCTTGCACGTCGGTATGAACTCGGCGATGCCAACGACCACATGGATCCGCTGGTAGCGGTGCTGGACTCGAATTTCTGGCTCACCACACACGTCATCACGATCACGCTTGGTTATTCCGCCGGCTTGTTAAGTGCGTTTCTATCAGCTGGTTACGTCTTGATGCGTGGTTTGGGACTTGATGACGGCGACAAGGATCTCCGTCGGGCTCTGACCCGTGCGGTGTATGGCATGTTGTGTTTCACGCTGTTTCTCTCACTCGTTGGCACGGTGCTTGGAGGCATTTGGGCTAACTACTCGT
>CAYRLT010000716.1:0-6537 GCA_964425095.1 uncultured Luteolibacter sp. | reverse complement strand
TCAAGCGACAGAACGCCGCATCTTCCGGGAAACTCCGCGACTAGCGCGTCGGCCTCGCCGCGTCCGGACCGGATGCCCAGATAGACGAAGCAAGATTCATCATGCTTCAGAAAGTAGCGGGCGGTGGCGTTGCCGATGCCTCCATTGGCACCGGTGATCAAGATGGCATGTTCGCTCATGGGATCTGTCGGATGAATCTAGCAGAAAAAGATTGTTGGTTGCCGCCACTGGCGAGGACTACCGACGAGTGATGGTCGTTGTGCAGCGCCTCGATGGCGGCGATGGTTTGGAAGCCGCAGCGAATGCCCATGCCTTCGCCAAGAATGCGGGCCGGGCTGAGGCGGCTGCCAGCCCAAGACGCGGAGGCCTCAAGTTCGGCCCGATCGAGGCGATGGATGCCGGTCAGGCCGTCGATGAGAATGCCATCGGTCGAGCCGTCATGGGGAGCCCAAGACTTCATCACCGCAGCACTGCGTTCGGACGCGTCGTTGTAACAAAACGGGCCGTGCAATTCTTCGAAGCGGATCTCCGATGGGCGGGCTTCGAGGTAAACCGCTGCTGCGCCCTCGGTGGCGATGAGATTCTTGGAGTAAAGCCCGAGTCCTTCGAGCGTGAGCCAATCGGTTTCCTCCCCGCAAACGACCAAGCAGCCGTCCACATGACCATCAGCGATCCATCCTTCGGCGACTTTCATGGCGGAAAACCAGGTGGCGGAATCGCCGATCATCGTATAAGCGGGCCCGTCACAACCGAGATAGGCTGCGATGTGACTGGCTGGGGCGTTGAAGACGGTTTCGGGAAAGAGGAGTGGGCTGGCGAGATTGGGGTCATCTAGAACCTCACTGAAGAAACGGTTAGAATAATTGACGCAGCCGTTGAGCAGGGTGAACACGAGGCCGATGTTAAGCTCGTGGTTTTTCATTCGCTCGAGGCGTTCGTCGCCGATGGCTTGATGGGCGGCGTTGACGGCGAATTTGGTGATGTTGCTAGACCGGCGGAAGCGTGGGTGTTTCGGCATCGCAGCGCGCAGGGCCTCGCCATCCACCGGACGGTGGAGGTAGGAAATGGTTTCTGAACCGATGCTGCGATCGAGGCGGGTTGTCGGGAGCGTTGATGGTTCGATGCAGGCGCGGAAGAGCGCTGCTGGCCCGATTCCCGCCGCGGAGACCGCGCCGTGACCATGAATAAACAAAGGGAAATCGCTCATGCTGGAATCAGGTGGCGTTGCGGAAAATTAACGACGCGTTCGAGCCGCCGAAGCCGAAGGAATTGGTCAGCGCGACGTCCAACTTCGCGGCCCGTGGTTCTCGGACGAGATCGAATTGGCAAGCTGGATCGATTTCGTTGACGTTGAGGTTTGCAGGAAGCAACTGGTGTTTCAGGGCGAGCAAGCAGATCGCGGACTCGACGGCTCCGGCACCGCCGAGTAGATGCCCCATCGCGGACTTCGTGGAGCTGACGGCGATGTTTCGCACGTCCTCGCCGGCCCATTGGAAAATCGCGGTCGCCTCGGCGATATCGTTGAGTGGGGTGCCGGTGCCGTGGGAGTTGATGTATTGGATGTCGGCTGGGACCATCTCCGCCTGCTTGCATGCGGCGCTCATCGAGCGCACTGCGGCGGTGCCCTCCGGGTGTGGCTGGGTGAGGTGGTGAAGATCGGTCGCCATGCCGTAACCGCAGATCTCGGCGATGGGCTGCGCGCCTCGGGCGGCCATGCTTTCCGCGGATTCTAGCACAAACACGGCCGCGCCCTCGCCGAGAGCGAGGCCATCGCGATGCGCGTCAAACGGGCGGGGAATTCCGGATGGCGCGAGCGCCTGAAGCGCGTCGAAGCCGGCGAAAACCAATTGGCAGAGAGCGTCGTAACCACCGGCGAGGGCCATCGATTCGCGTCCGCTGCGGATCATGTGAAACGCATGGCCGATGGCGTTCGCTCCTGAGGCGCACGCATTGGAAATGATTTGGGTGCGCGCCTGAAAACCCAGCGCGCGCTGAACCTCACCGGATTGGCGCTGTGGTTGGTAATGCTCCACTCTGGCGAACTGCCCGCGGCGTCCGTGGGGAGCGGTGGTCGCCGCTTGATAGTAGGTCTCGCCGATGGCCATCGCCCCTGCGGACGTGCCGAGAATGAAGGGCGTCTCGGGCGGAATATTGGTTAGCCTGGCGCATGCAAACGCCTGAGCCGTAGCATCCAACAGCAGCCACGCCCCGCGATCGAGGCGGGCAGCCTCGTGCGGCGTGAGGGCATATGCCGCAGTGGGCGGATCACTCACTCCGGCCGTTTTCACTCGCTGGCGGGAAACATCAAAAAAATCGATCTCGCGAAAATGGGTGCGTCCGGCGCGGAGCGCCTCGACATGGGCTCGCTCGTCATTTCCCATCGGCGAGATCATGCCGACTCCAGTGATAAAAACGCGCCGTGGAGGCGCGTTCCGATCGGCAGAGGGGGGACAGATGTTAGGCATTTAGGGTGATGGTAACGAGAATTTGCAGTAAAGACCAGATTCCTACACTTGGCAAGTCGTCCGGAGGCCGCTAAAAACGGCGCGGAATGCTGCTGAACCGCTGGGAAAATGTCAACACGCGCCGAGGAGGCGAGGTGGCTTTCTGGCATCCGGAACGCCCGGCGGGCGTCAGTTTCCGGGAAATCGACCAGATGGCGGGCGATGTAGATGTCTCCGGCGTGGTGGTTCCGGCGATCGGGGAATCGTTAGATTTTTTCCCGTCCCTGATTGCCGCGTGGCGGGCCGGGAAGCCGGCGCTTCTGGTGGAGAACCAGACCAGCCGAATCCGCCCCATCTTCTGCAAAATTCCCGCAGGCACCGTGCTCATCAAGCAGACATGCGGTGCTTCGGGGATCGAGCGCAGTCTGTTTTTCGGAGAGTCGCAAGTCATGGCGGAGGGGGAGAGGAACATCCAAGGGCTGGGGCTCCACGAATCCCGGCGCGGCTTGGCGGCGATCTCGTTGGCGCATTCCTACGGATTCGGTTGCCTTGCCCTGCCGCTTTTGCTGGCAGGCATTCCATTGGAAATTGTCGCCGGGCCACTGCCGATGTTTCTGCAAACGGCTCTGGAACGCGGCGGCGAGATTTTCCTGCCGGGTGTCCCGGCGATTTGGAAAACTTGGTGGCAAACGGGCGTGGCTGCGTATCCCGAGATTTCCTTGGCCCTCTCCGCAGGCTCTCCGCTTTCGCTGGAGTTGGAAACGGCGGTCCATGCCGAATGCGGATTGAAAATTCACAATTTTTATGGGACTAGCGAGACCGGGGCGATCGCCTTCGATGACTCGCAGGAACTCAGAAAACGTGCGGATTTCGTCGGTAAAATCCTTCCGGGGATCGACGCGGCGATCGATGGGAATGGAAGGCTGGCGGTGGCGAGCGACGCCTGTGCGGTGGGCACCGATTCGCCCGTGTGTGAAGATGAATTCGGCGGACGATTTTATTCCACTCTGGATGCGGGAGATGTCTCGGACGACGGAATTTTCATCACCGATTGCATCGGAGGAGCTATCAACGTGGCGGGCAGGAAAGTCAGTCCGATCCGCTTGCAAAACATTCTCGAACAGCTTGATGGCGTGACAGCGGCCGTTATCGAGCGAGGACAAAGCCGCGATTTTGAAAGATTCGGAGAAATCCGCGTTCGCCTAACCGTCAAGCCGGGTTACGCGCCAAAAGACATTCGCGAACAACTCCGGCAACGCGTGGAAAGCTGGGAAATGCCGAGGCACTGGGAGTTTGTGCCATCGGAGGGCGATCTCACTTCCCGCCAAGCATGACGGTTGCGGCGGCGATTTTTGATTCACCAGTCGAGACGGTTCCCGCGATTTGGATGAGATTTCCCATGCGCCCCTCCACGGTGGCTTGGAGGATCAAGACGTCGCCCGGATAGGCGGTGCCGAGGATTTTCGCGTTTCTAACAGACGTGAGGCGCATATCCCCGAGGGTGGGATGCGCGGGATCGGACTGGGCGATCACGCCGCCGAGCTGGGCGATGGCCTCGATCATGATGACCCCGGGCCACATCGGTTCCCCTGGGAAGTGGCCTATCAGGAACGGCTCGTTTCCGGTGATCGTGTAGCTGCCGCTACCCGAAACGCCAGGCTCCAAAGCGGTGATTTCATCCACAAAACGGAATTCGGGTCCGTGAGGCAGAGCAAGTAATTCTTGATCGAACGGCATGATTGATGGCAGATTTCGTTGCGAGGTTGGGTGGAGATTCGGCCGCCGTCCATGGATTAAGCCGCACCGAATGGAGCCGCAGATTGCATCGAAATTCCGTGAACTCAAATCCCGATTCAGAAATCTCCCCGCCGCAGCCGGGAAAAAACGTAGCCACCGTGCTGCGGTATCTCGCCGGGATGGCGTATATGGCGATTTTTTGGCCGACGGCGGTCGTGTCCGTGCTCGTCATCAGTCTGTTATCGGGGATTTTTGTCGATCGGGAGGATCATCGCAGGCTCGGGCAGTGGACGCTCGATACCCTTCTTACGCTATTGATCGTGGGATTGGAGTTGCTGGGGATCATCCGGGTTTTTGATGACGATCTGAAACGGCACGCCTGCGACGCGGGACCGCTGATCATTGCTTGCAACCACCCGGCCTTGTGGGACGCGCCGCTGGTGATCCGCCGCTTCGGGCGATTGAACTGCATCATGAAAGCGGAAGTGCTCGAAAACCCGTTTCTGCGCAATGGCGCGCTTTTCGCCGGGTTTCTCCCGAATTTGCCGCGGCTCAAGATGATCCGTCTGGCGATGGAGCGTCTGGCGGGTGGCGGCAGGTTATTGCTTTTCCCCGAGGGCACGCGCACGCGCCAGGAAAACGGCGTGCTCAATCCCTTTCGCCCCGGGTTGGCGCTGCTCGCCAAGCAATCGGGTGCGCCGATCCTGCCTGTCTTCATTTCATCGAACAGCCGCTACCTGCAAAAAGGCTGGCCGATCTGGCGGATGCCTCATACGCCGATCTCCATCTCGCTTCGTGTCGGTGAACGAATCCTGATTCAACCGGACGAAAAAGTCAGGGATTTCTCGGAGCGCTTGGAAGAAATTTTCCGTAAGGAGCTGAGCTGAGCCAAATCGCCGTGCCGGGCAATATTCTCCAGAGAATGAATTCGAAATTGTGTCCCGCCGCAAAACACTTCATTTCCCTGCCGCCGAATGAAAGCCTGCGTCCTGATACCCTCCTACAATTCCGGGCCCTTGCTTCGGCGAACGCTGGCCGGCGCGCTTGTAGCGTGGGATGACGTGTTCGTCGTGATCGATGGCAGCACGGATGGCAGCGATGCAAATCTCGAGGACCTCGCAATTGGCGGAAGCGCCCGACTGAGAGTCCACCGCCTGCCGGAGAACGGCGGCAAAGGCGCTGCCATCCGGCGGGGAATAGCGCTTGCCGGAGCGGAAGGTTTCACCCACGCACTCGCGATGGACGCCGATGGTCAGCACCCATCCGACCACATCACCCGGTTCATGAAAGCGGGGAAAGCGCATCCCGAAGCGCTGGTGCTCGGCGAGCCGGTGTTCGACTCTTCCGCTCCATCCCTGCGGGTGAAGGGGCGGAAAATATCGAACTGGTGGGCAAATCTAGAGACCTGCGGTTGGGGGATCCACGATTCGCTTTTCGGGATGCGGCTCTATCCCATCGCACCGTTGGAAACGGTCTTTTCGGAGACGATGTTCGCCCGCAGGTTTGACTTCGATCCCGAGGTCGCGGTGAGACTTTGCTGGAAAGGACTTCCTGTGATCAATCTGCCCACGCCGGTGAAATACTTGAGCGCTGAAGAGGGTGGAATCAGCCAATTCCGCTACCTGCGCGACAACACCCTGCTCACCGCGATGCACATCCGCTTATTCGCCGGCTTCCTGCTCCGTCTCCCGATCCTGCTCTTGCGGCGGAAGAATCCTCTGAAAAATTACGCTCCGCTTTCCAATGTCTGAACCCACCCGAATCGCTGCTCGCATCTCATCCTTGTGCGACGGCAAGTGGCTGCGGAACTACGTTTCCTGCAAACTACGAACCGATCCACTCTACGACGGAGTTTTTCACGAACTCAAATCCAGCCCACTGCCCCTGCTCGACATCGGTTGCGGCATCGGCATTCTCGGGATGTATCTGCGCGAACGCGGATGGGCGAACGCCTTCACGGGATTCGACTATGACGCAAGCAAGATCAAGGGCGGCCGGGAACTCATCGCCAAGGGCGCCTATGCGGACATCAGCCTAAGTCAGGGCGACGCCCGGCGGGATCTGCCGGAGCACAGCGGAGATGTGGCAATTCTCGACATCCTCCAATTCTTCGACACCTCGGAGAAAACGTCGCTATTAGAATCTGCCGCGGCAAGGGTGGCACCGGGCGGAACGCTTGTTGTCCGCAGCGGTCTGTTCGAAAAGAGCCTTCGCTTTTACCTGACTCTAGCAGGCGACATCATCGCCCGATGCACGTTCTGGATGAAGTCGGCACCCATACACTATCCCACCGCAGCGTTTTTCCGGAAAGTGCTCGAAGCGCAAGGCTTTGTCGTGGAGATCCGCCCTTTCTGGG
>CAYRLT010000715.1:0-2267 GCA_964425095.1 uncultured Luteolibacter sp. | reverse complement strand
CCATACTCGAATTGCTCAAAAAGTAAAAGAAGTTACATCATCCTGACTCGCGCGCGCCTTTTTTGTTAGGAATATCATATCAACAACGATTAAATCTCTTTCTAAGTTTACGGTTCGGTTTTTTTCTCGTCCGGAATCTTCTCCCGTTTTCCGCCGCCCAATATTCCATCGAGGATGCCAGTGGCTTCCCCTAGGATACCCGTGCCTTCCTCAATGATTTTGATTCCTTTATCGATGGTTTTTGAGGGGGATTCACCGAGCAAGGAGCTGGAATATTTAATCACTTTTTCGCCCGTTCCCGGAATGATATCAAACATTCGCAAACCCGCCGCCGCAACCAATCGATCAGTTAGATCTTCCTTCGGGTCATCCGCTGTGCCGGAAATCCGCAGCGGCGCCCACACGAGTCCGTGCTCACCCGGCAGGAACACATCGGTTTCCGCTCCGGGAATCGATGCGAGCGTTCCGGGTGCGAGACCAAGGCGGAAGAACCCGTCGAGCTTCCGGTCGCGAATGGTGATTCTACCTTCGAGGCGCACCAATCCTTCGCTGGCCAGCACCAGATTGGACAACAGGATTTCACCATTCTGCCAGCGCCAATCGGTACGCGCCTCGCTGAGTGTTAGCACTCGAAAACGGCGGGTATCCGCGTAGGCGGCCAGCGCATCAAGGACCGGCAGAGCCGTGAGAGTTCCATTGCGGATCGTCAGCCGGCCTCTGGCGGTAGGCCCACCGTCGCCATTGCCGAGGGTAAAGCCTGAGTCAACCGTGCCGGTAACCCGTTTCGCCCAGGTTTCATTGAGCAGTTCCTCGCATTTTATGTCGGACGCGTGCCCTTGGATGGAGTATGTTCCCTGCCGGGAATCCCACTCGCCGGTGGCTTCCAATCGACCGTCCTGCCATGCGGAGGCGTTGGCGCTATTGAGGGAAAGCAAACCGTCTTGGTATCGAAGGCGGGCACGATCAAGGCGGATGGTTGGCAAGAAATCGAAGGGCAGGACGATCGCTCCATCGGTGAGTTCCGCTAGATAGGCATGTTTTCCGGCGGCTGGTTCCACATGAATTTTCATGCCGGTGACCGAGGCGGGACCTTGATTCAGCGTAGCCCTGACCACCAACTCACGCACATTCACGCCATCCACTTCGATTTCGGTCGGCAGCCAACCGCTTTCCTTTTCGCGTTGCGGAGAAGCCTCCGTCCGAATCACGCCGGGTGCGGGTATCAAGTCCTGCGAATTCCGCGCATCCAAAGAGATTTCGATACGTTGCACTTGGGTGCCGATCATTGACCAAACGCCTCGGCGCAAACCGCTCACACCCACTTCCGTATGCAACCCTTCCACCCTCAATTCTTTCACAGGCCCCTCCCCTCTCCCGGCAAACGCCGATGTGTCCACGGCCAAACCCTCCCAGCGGAATGGCGTGAATTCTCCGCTCAACTGCGCGGCGGCACCGACCTTTTCTGAAAGCAGCCGTCGGAAACCCTCGCTGTGCAGATAACTGCGAACCATCGCATAAAGAATCCCCGCCGAGAGCAAGCCGACCACGATCAAGCCCAAGGCCGCCTTGCCCAGCCATCCGGCACCGCCGGTGTTTCCGCGTCTTCTCGATCTTCGGCTCATTTCCCAGAGGCTAGCAAGGACTCCCGCCACCGCAAGCCTGCTTAATGAGCGCGACCCTTTCCGGATGCCTCCCTGCCTTTTTTCCAATCAGCAGGGAATTTTCCATCCCGTCCCATTCCATTTGCGTCGCGCGGCATCTCTGCCAATCTTGTGTTGTCACATGTCGCAGCAAGCCACTGAAATCGAAGTCGAAGTTGTCGAGATCGACGGAGTCGCCCCGGCGGTTACGCAGGCGTGGGCTAGTGAGCCCGCACAGCAACGAGGCGATTGGCAGGACTGGCGGAAATGGCAGGGGCGCGTCCGCAAACTCGACAGCCGATGGTGGCCATTGTGGGTGTTTTTGGGTGTTATCGCGGTCGCTTTAGTCCTAACAGTCGGCTTGGTGATCGGGGTGATTTTTCTGATTTTGCGAGTGCTGGCCAATCTCGTCCGCGCGATTTTCCGCTGATTTTCCGGAGGGTGTCAGTGAGCGCGAGGGCTTACCAAGACCAACTCACCGATGTTTTCCATGGTCAACAGCCCGACGATTTCAGCCCCGCGCATGACGGGCGCGCTGAAGCGTTGGTTCCGACTCATCTCTTCCAATGCGGGGCTCAATTCATCCGTCTCGTCCACCGTCCCGCAATCGCGACACATCACATCGGC
>CAYRLT010000714.1:0-3821 GCA_964425095.1 uncultured Luteolibacter sp. | reverse complement strand
CTTGGCAAGGCTCACCAGTTCGTCCGAGTAGAATTGTTTGGTCGGCAGATTGCCATAAAGCACAGTGGTCTTGGAAACCAGCGACGCATCCTCCCACAACTGGCGTGAGCAACCGAGGCTGATCATCGCCGGATCCAGGCTCGCGAAACGGCTGACCATGCCATCGGTCAACTCGCCGCAATCGTGGAAGATCAGATCGACATCCGCTGCAGCCAGTTGCTCACGGATTTCTCTGTTGAGCTTCATCACGTAGCGATCGAATATTTCATAACTCACATCCAATTGGTTCGGAGAGAAATAGACTTGGTTGGCAGCGGGTTCGCACAAAATGATGGCTTTGGCACCAGCTTGAATCTGCGCGTTTAAATAGAGGCGGATGGTTTTCGAGGATAGTTCTAGCAGCCTTTCAACCAACTCCACTTCCTCCTCGTCATCGGCCGTGGCACCGTCACCAGCCAGGAAAACCGGCGTGATCGGATCACTGATGAGCTTGGTCATCAACGAAAACGGACCAATGCCCATGCCCACCGGTAGCAGGTCGGTTTCATGCGCGATGTAATGGATCGCCTCACACACGGCATCCATCTTGCGTGTGAGCGGTATGGCCCAATCGTCCGCAGGTGTCTCGCTGAAGTGAAAGGCATCAATCTCGGACGAGGCGACGCCGCGGGCAAGCAGCAGCGCTTCTTTTTCCAGTTTCAAATCCATCAGCGGCAGCGCCATCGGACAGTGGAAACGCCGCGCCGCCTCCTCAATCACGCCGCCAAGACGCCGACCGTCATCCGGAATGATCGCGTGGTCGGCATGCTCATGCAACACCAGATGGGTGCCGATTGGCATTTTCAACTCGGATGCGGCGAGATCGAGATAGTATTTGCGATCCATAAAAATTTTGAGTGTTAGGATCTCAGCAAGGCCATCGCGGCATCCACCGCGCTGCCCGCATCCGAGGCGTAGCCGTCAGCGCCTATTTCGTTCGCGTATTCGATGGTGATGGGTGCGCCGCCGATCATGATTTTCGGCGAGAGGCCCGCCTCGCGGATCGCCTTCACAGTTTCCCGCATGGCGGGCATGGTGGTGGTGAGCAACGCCGATAGTCCCACGAGCTTGGCATTGTGCTCGCGGATGGCTTCCACGAATTTTGCAGGAGGCACGTTCACGCCGAGGTCGATCACATCGATGTTGGCACCTTTCCACATCATGGCGACGAGGTTTTTACCGATGTCGTGCAGGTCGCCCTCGACTGTGCCGATCACGGCGTTGAACTCGGGTTTCACGCCGGCTTCGACCAACATCGGCTCAAGGATCTTGAGTGCTTCCTTCATCGCGCGGGCGGCGATGAGCATTTCCGGAACGAAGATTTCGTTGTTCTTGAAACGCTCGCCAACGATGGCCATCGCGGGAACCAGATAATTTTCCACGATAAACTGGGCACTCTCGCCTGCTGCAATGCAGGCATCAACGAGCTCGGGGACTTCCTTGCGTTTGCCGGCAATGATGGCAGCGCTGAGTGGATGGGGATCATTCATGACGCGTGCAGGCTATCCGCCAATCGGCGGGTGGTCTTGTGATTTCGTGCGATTGTTTGTTGATCCGGTGCGATCCGGCGGTTCCGGACTTGTGTCTGCCTGCCGCGCGATTTTGGATGACACCGATGAAACCAAAAAACCTGTTGGATGAATTGGCGCTGCGCCCGGTTTGTGGCGATGGAGCGATGGGAACCTTGTTGATGGCGCGTGGCATGACCAGCGGTGCCTGCGGCATGGCCTGGAACATCGATCGCGCGGAGGATGTGAAAGCCATCCACGATGCCTACCGCGCGGCGGGCTCGCAATTGATCACCACCAATTCCTTCGGCGGCTCGCGTTTCGTGCTCGATCTCCACGGCCGCACCGCCGATGTCCACGCGCTCAATCTCGCCGCCGCCCAAGTCGCTCGCGCTGCCGCCGGGGAGAATGCCTGGGTGCTCGGCGACGTAGGCCCTTGCGGGGATTTCATCGAACCCGTCGGCGACCTCACCGAGGACGAGGTGCGCGAGGGTTTTAGTGATCAAATCAAAGCTTTGTTAGAAGGCGGCGCGGATGCCATCTTGGTGGAAACCATGAGCGATCCTGCGGAAATGGTGCTGGGGATCGAGGCAGCACTTGCCTGCGATCCCGAGATTCCGGTGATCGCCACCTATGCCTTTCAGAAAACCGCCACCGGCGAATTCCGCACCATGATGGGCACCCCAGTGGCCGAAGCCATCCGCCGCGCAGTGGACGCGGGCGCGAAAATCGTCGGTGCCAATTGCGGCGCAGCGCTCGATCTCGATGACTACGTAGCACTCTGCAAGGAAATCTCCGCTGCCGCGGGCAGCGCCCATGTCATCATCCAACCGAATGCCGGGGCACCACGCCAAGTGGACGGCGCCGCACTTTATCTAGCAACTCCCGAACAAATGGCGGAAACCGCCACCCGCTTGCTGGATGCTGGCGCGCGCATCGTCGGCGGCTGCTGCG
The DNA here is from genome assembly GCA_964425095.1 of uncultured Luteolibacter sp. GTDB lineage: Bacteria > Verrucomicrobiota > Verrucomicrobiia > Verrucomicrobiales > Akkermansiaceae > Luteolibacter. Next base: position 1,320 of record CAYRLT010000714.1, on the reverse strand, counting down.
GCACCACGCCCCCGCACCTCGCGGCGATCGCCGAGGCATTGAAAACTCCTTAAACCTTGGTGTATTCCTCCAGCAAACCGAGGTAACATCTATATTGTTCTAACGAAACTCCTGGAGGTGTCTGATGATCCACACTGGGGATGAACCCCCCGGATTTCATCAAGGGGACAAGCCGTTGGAATTCGGCGCGCATAGCCTGCTCGCCCCGCGTCATGGTCATTTTGTCGAAATGTCCGACGAAGAAAAACTCCGGGAATTGTTGACGGAGTTTCAAACCGTCCACGCCGGCCTGCCGTTCGAGAGGCAGCACGCCTTTAACTCCGATTTCCCGGAGCCATGGCACCAGCATCGTCACATCGCCGTCCGTGTCCATGATCAGCGGAATGTTGTGTTCCTGCAGGCGCGGGATGAGCTTGCGGTAATAGGGAGCGATAAATTCATCGAAGGTGCGCTTCGAAATCATCGGGCCGGAGTTATAGGACATGTCCTCGGCAATCGTCATGAAGGTCGGCACGCAGACGGGTAGAATCTGGTCGAGTAACCGGAAATTAAAGTCGAGAAGATCCTGATTGATGAGATGGAGCAATTCCGGCTCATCCTCGTAGGCATACATCATCTTTTCGAAGCCCATGAGCGTGCGGGGAAACCAGAAGAATCCCTCGATCGTGGCCCAGACCACCGCGTCGCCCTGCCGCTGCCGCACCGCCCACTCCGCCATTCCCCGGATCGAGGCTCCATGATCCGGAAACAATTGCGGCCGCACCCGGAGGTAGTCGTCCATGTTAGAAACCATGCCCTCCACATGGTGCTGGGTGGCGGCGATGGTCGAGGCAGTGGTGCTGAACCAGAACTGCTGATAGGGATCCAGACCAAAATAGCGGGCGATATCAATCACCTGACTGAAATGATACTCGCTTGGCAAGCCCTCCCCGTGCCAGCGCGCGATCGTCTGGTCCCACCACATCGCCCATTCCCAGCGAGGCAGGCGGTCCACCGGTTCAAAGTTCATCACGGCCCGAAATCGTTCGACGTGGTTCATGGTGAAATGAATCATGTGGTGTCTGATTTGCTCCGTCACTCCAAAAAGCCGATAGCTTTCATTTCTGCTAAGGCTATGCCCATCATCAGGAGACACCCGCCCAAAGCAAATTTCTGCAACTTACCGCCGCCCCTGCTCGCGGAACTGACCTGGCGTGAGGCCCTTCACATCGCGGAAGACACGGGTAAAGTAGCTTTGATCGCAGAAGCCACAGCGGTCGGCGATGATGGCAAGCGGATCATCGGAATGCAGGAGCATTTCGCAGGCGAGGTCCACCCGGC
>CAYRLT010000713.1:0-13574 GCA_964425095.1 uncultured Luteolibacter sp. | reverse complement strand
GAATCTCAGCGGACTCGCTGATTGGCACTCCATAAGAGAATCAGATCTCTCTTGCAAGCTCCGATTTCTCTCCCGTCCCAACGCGGCGGCCAATGCACCCAGCTCCTTGTGCCCCCGGGCCCGCCGGAAGCCTTCCTAGGCCCGTAGCAGCGCCACTCCCATCCATCGCTCCAATTGGTCGGTCTTCGAATTCCAGCGGTACACCTTGTCGAGCATCCCTCGTGAGTTGCGCATCACGTTCTCGATGTGGTTGGTGCTCAGAAACGTCACGTTGAGCGGCGCTGGCACGTTGAGCCGGTGGAACGGTGGATTTGATCAGCTATAATGCTGAATTTACGCATGAGCAGTTCTCAAAGTGGTTTTCAAAAACCGAGTGAATAAACGTCGACGGGGTCAGTAGTATCAGATTGAAACAAGATGTTTTTTTGATTTTTTCTGAAGGCTGGATTTGGACACGATGGTGTTTGCAAGAATGAGAATTTTGATTTGGCCGCGCTGATTTTGAGCTCTTGGAATGATTGCTTCCGGTGCGGAAGGTGGAGACGGAAGGAACGAACTGGATAGCCATGATTTTATAGTAAACGCAAAAGTGCGATCCTCATGAGAATGTATTATTTTATTGGGTGGAATGGCCTGATGCTTTGGTTTGGAGAAACATTTCTTCGAATTTTCTGCCGGCAGTGAGTGTGGCGAAGTCGTCGTAGTCGACTTTTTCGGCGGGTGGCCAGAAGGCTTCTGCAGCGATTTGGTTGGCGATCCATTCAGCGCAGGCCTGGGCGGCATCGATTTCATTGTTAGAAAAGTCTTGCCACTCATGGAGTGAGACCTCTGCCTCGGTGGCGCCGAGAGTGAAATAACAAGGAACGGGCATGACTCCATCGCGACGAAGAATGGCGAGTGCGTAGAGCGGTAGTTGGAGGTTGGTCCAACGGAAATCGGTGGGTTTGCCTTTTTCCTCGCCGGAATAGATGGCGGGTCCATCGGGGCTTAGGTGGGTGGGGAGTTTCGTGTTGGTGTTGATTCTCCGTCGATGGGCGGGTTCGACGCCGGAGACTTTGCCGGTTTTGTAGTCGATCACGCGCAAGGTGCCATGGTCGCGGTGGCGGTCGATGCGGTCGATTTTTCCGCGGATGATTGGGATTGTCGGGTTTCCGGTGGGGATTTCAAACTGGAGTTCCACCTCGCTGACTTGCCAATTTTGGGCGCGGTTTTCGGCTTGGACGCGGGCGAGCCAGAGCAGGCGTTGGCGCAGGGCTTCGGTCTGGATGCGCACGGCGAGTGGGATGCGGGATCCGAACCATTCGGTGACGATCCGATCGAGTTCGGATGAAAACCATGCGTGGAGGAGTTCGGCTTGATCCAAATCCCGCGCATCGAGATCGCGGCCCCAGCGTTCGAGGATTTCGTGGGCGACGTTGCCGAAATCGCGGGCGCTCCATTCGATTCGGTTAGGCTCCGGGCTGCGCATCCGGATGTTGTGTTTCAGATAGTAGCGGAACGGGCAGGCGAGGTAATCGGCGAGCGAGGTGGTATTGAGGTGGGTGGGTGCGGGGGCGGCGGGTGGTTGCCATTTCCAATCGGCGTGCCAGCGTAGCCCGGCTTCGGGTGGCTCGATGCCACGGAAGAGGAATTTCACGCGCTCGGGAAGTTCGTCCTGGGTGGCGGCTAACAGCAGGCGTGATGGTAGTAACGATTCGCCGCCGGCCCCGGATTTGGCGCAGATCACATCCACGCGTCCGTCGTGGCGGCGCGCCTCGAGCATGGCCTGATAGAGAAACGCATCCCTGGCGGCGCGGTCGGAGTTCACGCGCAAGCCTAGGTATTTTCCTGCGGCTTCGCCGAGCCACGGGTCGCCGGTATTGCGTGCAGGCACTTTGCCTTCATTCATGCCGCAGAGCACGAGGTGGCGGCCGGGCTCGAAGAATAATTCCAGCCATCCTTGCACATCGATCACCCGGCCCTCGGGCGGGAGCGGGGTGGGGGCGGGGAGTTCGGTGAGCATGAGATCGATCCAGAATGCGGGCGAGCGCTGGATCCGGTTAATCATGGGAGTGGCGGCGGTAAACCAGTTAGAGATTTCGGTGGCTTGCGTGTTCGGTTCAGGATCGGACTGCTGCAGCACGGCGAGCAGGCGTTCCATGGGTTTGGTGAATTCACCGCGCAGAAACATGGCTCGCCATTGTTCGAGGGTTTCGGTGGCTTTGAGCACGCTTTGGGCGTCGTTGCGATGTTTGTCCGAGCGGAACTGGGCGGTGGCGATGCGGTGGCGTAAATCTTCGGGCCGGATGATCATCCAATCATTGCGCAGGTGGGAAAGTTTCTCGGCAAGGGAGGCCCGGTTTTTGCCGATCAATGCGGCGGTTTCCGGCAGTGCCAGCAGGTCCATCATCACGGCGAGTTTCGGGTCGCCTAACCAGCTGGACCAGACTTTGCACCAACGAGCGAGGCCTGAAATCACGGGCTTCGCCGCCGGATGAAAGGCGAGCCATCCGGCGCGGGTGAAGACGTTGGCGAGTTCATCGCCGGCCTCGGTATCGGCGGATCCGAGAGCGACCTCGTGTGAGGGAGTTTGGAATTCTGAAACCGCTTGCAAGGCTTCGCTGGCTTGTTGGCGGGAATCGGCGGTCAGGCGCACCGAACCAGCGGGCTCGGCGGGCCAAGGCATGGTGCGGTTGGCCCAGGATTCGAGCGGTTTGCCGGTGAGGGAAAACTCATCGGATTCGCTCTCGGGTGCGCCGATCAGCGCGGTGATGGGGCCGTCCCATGCGAGCAATGCCCGCTCGACGAGTGGCGGCATTTCGGTGATGCCGGCAAGCACGATGCCGGTGATGTCGGCGGGGATGGGCACACCATCAGCGAGCACGCGGCTGCGGCTTTTAAGCCCCCAGCTGCGGAGAAGTTGCTCCATCCGTTGTTCGAGCCGTCCGAGGGCGTCCCAGCGTCCGGCTTCCACGGAAGAGGCGAGCAATCTCGCCGCTGCGCTCAGGGTGAGGCCATTTTCCTGGAGGGCATGGCGGAGTGCGACCATTTCCATGGCCAGTCCGCCCGCCCATTCGGCTTCGACGTCCGGGGCTTGGGGGAATAATTCCTGATAAGTCGACCAATCCGCGGTGTTTTCGAGTGTTTCCAACCACGCGACGCGCTCAATCCAGTCTGCGGCGATATCAGTGGAAGGGGTTTTCAGGAGTGCGCCCGGGGTGGTGAATTTTGGGGTCAGCAGGGCACCTGCTTTTTCCGCCATGGCTTCGCGCAAACGCCTGCCGCTTTGGGATGTGGGCACGATGACGAGCCAGCGCGGCAGTTCATCCCGCCGTTCCAGAAGCCATTCGGCCGACCGATTTAAAAACGGCCGATCCCATCCGAGAAACACTCGCGTCATCATCGTGGCCGACCATCCACCATGCGCCATGGGATGGGAATGAAAATTCGCGTGCTGCGAAGTGCTGGATTTGCGGGTTGCTGGATGCGGGGGATATGGCATCTTTTGATTATGAAGCTCGCCACGACCGGCAAGGACTTGAGGGAAGCAATGTTGGACTACGCCGGGCTGACAGGGCGCCGGGTGCTGGTGCCGACGATGGGTGCGCTGCACCATGGGCATCTTGAGTTGGTGAGGCTGGCCAGAGAGGCGGTGGGGGCGGATGGGACGGTTGTTGTTTCGATCTTTGTGAACCCGATCCAGTTCGACCAAGCGGCGGATCTGGAGGCTTATCCACGGCCATTGGAGGCCGATCTGATCAAATGTCAGGCTGCCGGGGTGGATGTGGTGTTCGTGCCGGATGCGGATGCGATGTATTATCCGGATCGCTCGGTCACGGTCACGGAGACGCTGCTTTCGCGCAGCCTGTGCGGTGCCTCGCGGCCCGGCCATTTTGATGGGGTTTGCACGGTGGTGCTGAAGCTTTTTCTGTTATCGGGCTGTCATGCGGCGATGTTTGGCGAGAAGGATTTCCAACAGCTGGCGATCATTCGGCGGATGGTGAGGGATCTGGATGTTCCGGTGGAAATCCTCGAGTGCCCGACGATTCGGGAGTCGGACGGGCTTGCGATGTCGTCGCGCAACTCGCGTCTAACAATCAAGCAACGTGCCGACGCCCCGCGCATTTACCGGGCGCTCATGGCGGCGGCGAAGTTGCGTGATGTGGAAGAAATTTTATCAAGCGTGCGGGCTGATATTTCCGCATCGCCTTTGGCTCGGATCGATTATATTTCCTTGGTCGATGCGGAAACCTTGCAGCCGGTGAGCAAGTTGAAACGCCCCGCAGTGCTCGCGGCGGCAGTGTTTTACGGTGAGGTGCGGCTCATTGATCACGTGGCGGTGGGGTAATGAATCTTTAGCGTGCCGCCATTCAAGTGAGGTGTTGATGGTGTCCTCGTTTTTTGTTTGGCTGCGCGCGCAATGGACTTCGATCAGGGACAATTTAATTTTGACGCAAAGGGATCTGAGGATGGCTTTCGGAAATGGCGTGAGGAATTGGATGCGAAAAAGCGCGAGTTTGAAAGCCGTTGGGGTGTGATACTCAGCCGCCGGGTGCGTGTGACTCTTAAGGACCATGCCAAGCCTCTTTCGGGGATACTCGAATGGATTGCGGACCCGAAAAAGAAGCGCGACGGCCCGCCGATTTTCCGCCTGAGGGGCCTCGAATTCACGCCCGCGGATATTGAAAGCCTGGAGCGTGATGAAACCGCCGGTTAGGGGAATAGGCTGTGAGGTAGATGCTGAAAAAGCCATGGGACTCCGCCCGCGCCGGGCAAAAAATCGCGATAGTGCTTGCTTGGCGGGTATTTCCGGTTATTTGTCCCCGCGTTGCCCCATCTGCGGTGCTACGCTGGGATCGATCGTTCGGTTCCTCCTTTTCCGGTCTTCATCGATGAGAGATTGTTTGAGGTTCAACTGAAAACCACTCATCGACACGCCGGTCGCCGATTCACGGAGGGAGCCGGCTATCTGAAAACATGACCCCGACTCCATTCGAGGCGTTGCCATTGGCCGCGCCCCTACAACGCGTTTTGCAGGAACTTGATTATCACACGCCATCGCCGATCCAAGCGCAGGCGATTCCCTTGCTGCTGCAAGGCCGCGACCTTCTTGGCTGCGCCCAGACGGGCACCGGTAAAACCGCAGGTTTCGCGCTGCCGATTCTGCAGGCGCTTCACGAGCGGCCAAAACAGGCACGCCCCAAGACCTGCCGCACGCTGGTATTAGCTCCTACCCGCGAGCTTGCCGGCCAGGTTGGCAAGAGTTTCAGCACCTACGGCCAATATGTGCGTTTCAGTCAGACGCTCGTTTACGGCGGCGTAGGCCAAGTGCCGCAAATCAATGCCATGCGCCGTGGCGTGGATGTGCTGGTGGCCACTCCCGGTCGCCTGCTCGATCTCATCGATCAACGCCACATCGACCTCTCGCAGGTTGAGTTCTTCGTGCTCGATGAAGTGGACCGGATGCTCGACATGGGATTTCTCCGCGATGTGAAACGAATCGTTTCCATGCTGCCGGCGAAGCGCCAATCGTTGTTCTTCTCCGCCACACTCGCACCGAACATTGTGGAACTCGCGCGGACGATTCTGCGTGAGCCCGCTCATGTGAGCATTATGCCGGAAACCACCACCGCTGAAAAAATCGATCAACAGGTTTGTTTTTTGGCGCGTGACTCGAAGCGTCCGTTGTTAGAACAACTGCTCCGCGCTCAAGCCGGTGCCACGCATCAGAAACTCACGATCGTTTTCAGCCGCACCAAACACGGTGCTAACAAACTCGCCAAGAGTCTTTGCGCTTCAGGTTTTGCGGCCGATGCAATCCATGGCAACAAGTCGCAAGCCCAACGCGAGAAAGCACTGGATCGATTCAAGAAAGGCCTTACTCCCGTGCTCGTCGCCACCGACGTGGCGGCCCGCGGAGTGGACGTCAAGGACGTGGGCCTCGTGGTGAACTACGACCTGCCGAACGAGCCGGAAGCTTATGTGCACCGGATCGGCCGGACAGCGCGTGCCGGTGCCGAAGGCCGTGCGGTTTCTTTCTGCTCGGAGGAGGAACTCGAGTTTCTGCGGGAGATTGAAAAAATCATCCGCATGTCGATTCCACGTTGGGACGATCACGCCTGGCACATCGAAGCGCTTGCCGCGCACCATGCGAGCTGGAGACCCGGTGGTCGCAGCGGCTCCAAACCCTCTCATGGCAGAGGTGGCGGTAATGGTAATAGTGGTGGCGGTAATGGCGGAGGTGGCGGAGGTGGCGGTGGCCAACGCCGGAGCTTTCGCGGTCGTCGCTGATCAGAGGTTGCGGTGAATCGCTTGTGACGTCACGCTTCTCGGCATCGCACAGCATTGACGGATTTGCGGTTCATCTCACATCGAATCTCCGTTGTTGCTCCCTAGCTTGATTGCCGAGAGCGATGCAGGAAAAATCGAAGCTTGCGGGAGCAAATGAATCTTACGACTAACTAGGCCTTGTCGCTACTGAGCGCTGGCTTCAGCCCAATGCCTTTAAGGATTCACGTTCGGGTGACAGGCACCAAAGGAGGGGCGATTTGCCTCCGGCTGTATCCGCTGCGCTCCCGTTCCGAATCGCCCTGCCCATGAAGAGCCAATGAAAAGCGCTTCGCTCTCCTCATTGGCTTTTCATGGGCATCGGCGGACAGATTCCGCCGCTCCTTGGGGCGCTTCGCTTTTTCATTCGCGCCGCTTGGATTTGAATCCTTAAAGGACTTATTCATCGAGTTATTTAACGCATCATGGTTTCGAGGTTGGGATTCAGCGTTTTATTCGCTTTAGCGTTTCGCTTGCCGTGTAGGCTGTGGTTTTGCAGTTTAGGGGTGTGAGCGAACTGATGATTGAAACTACCGACCTACACCGCGGCTACCGGATTGGCAAAAAAACCATTGAAGTGCTGCATGGGATTGATTTGCGGATCCATCAGGGTGAGCGGGTGTTTCTGTGCGGTCCGAGTGGCGCGGGTAAGACGACTTTGCTTTACACCCTCGCCGGGCTAGAGCGGCCGGAGCGGGGGAGTGTTTACATTCATGGTGCGGACCTTTATGCCATGGGACGGCGGGAACAGGCGCGTTTCCGGAATCGGGAAATCGGCTACGTTTTCCAAAACTACCACCTATTGCCAGAACTGACGGCTTTGGAAAATGTCGCCGTTCCGGGAGCGATTGCGGGCAGGGATTCGACTGAGGCCGCGCTCAAAGCGCTGGCCCGCGTGGGACTGAGCGACCGTGCCGAGCATTTGCCTGCCGAGTTGTCGGGGGGCGAGCAACAACGGGTGGCGATCGCGCGTGCTATCGTCAATGAGCCGAAAGTTCTTTTTGCCGATGAGCCGACAGGAAACTTAGATTCAAAAAACAGTGCGGAAATCATGAGCATCCTGATGGATCTCGCGACTGAGCACGGCGTGACTTTGGTGGTGGTGACTCATGATCAGAGCCTCGCCAAGGCGGGCGACCGCACCTTGATCATCCGTGACGGATCGATCACCGAGGAGATTCGGGCGGAGGTGTAGAGTTGATTTACTCCGCTCGGTAGAGGCGGGTGATGCCGCGTTTGAGGATTTGTGCGTCCACCTCGGTGGTGACGGCATCGTCGAGATAGACGTTGAGGTTTTCCTCATCGAATTCGATGGAGTGGAGTTCGTTCATGTTACCATTGAAGGCCTCGATGAGGCTTTTCATGTCCTTGACGGTTTTGCCATTGACCTTGTGGACGATCAGATTGCGAAGGCGCTCGTAGCCGACGGTGGCGGGGGTGGGGATCACGCCGCTGAGGAAAACCACGCGATTGATAGAGTCCTGATACTTGTCAGGGTTTTCATAGACATCGAGGAGATTGAGAGGAGCGAGAGAGCTCCAGTCCTTGCCGAAGCTTTCGAGGATGGGGAGTGAAAGTTCCTGAAAGACGAGTCCGCCTTTGAGGAGATAGTTCGGTGCTTTGTCGAAGAGTTGATTGGGAACCAGCAGGTTCTTTTCTTCCTCGCGGGCGAGAGTGGCCTTGATTTCCAAGGGTTTTCCTTCCCGCAGCAGCGACAAGGTCACGGTGTCTCCAACGGATTTCTCACCGCGGATGAGATGGCCCCATGAAAGGCTGCCATAGGCTGGATGTTGATAGTAACCACGGCGATCGATTGGTAGGCCATCCACGGAGAGTAGGACATCGCCGGCTTTGACTCCGGCAAGATCGGCTGCGCCACGTTTGCGGACGGACTTGATGTAGATGCCGCCTTGATCGTCGTTGAGTTTCAGCCACTGGCGGAATGACGAGTCCTCGGTGCGGGCGATGACGACGCCAAGACTGGGGAATCCATGGTAATCTCCATCGCTGGCTTCTTTGAGAAAGCGGCTGACAATATCGGTTGAGGCCACATCACACAGTTGATCTTTGGAGTCATATGACAACAAGACACCGGCGAGTTTTCCTTCGCGCAGGACCGGCAATGAGTAACTGCTGGCCGCGCTTTGCATCGAGGCTTTGACCATGTAGGTCAGGAAACTTTGGCCGGGCATGAAGCTTGCCGAGAGGTCGATGCTTTGCAGGGTTCCTGGTGTTAGAAGGGCGACACCATTTTCTTCGACTTGGACGATTTCAAGGGTGCCACCGAGTTCCGAAGGAGCGCTGATTTCGAAGGGGACGGTATTTTCAAAGAAGGCGTTGCCTTCCGCTTCGTTCGCAGGGCCGAGCAGGACGAGATTTGCCTCGTAATCGACTGCGATGACTTTGGCCGGGGTGAAGCGTGTGCCGTCTGCGGATTCGAATTCAAGATAGGTGGAGTCCGCGGTGAGTTCGGAGGTGGTGAGCACGCGCTGTGGGCCGATGATTGCGGCGAGGGCGCGCCGCTTGCTCGGCGGATTTTTTTCCCATGGCTGCCAGGGGTTCCATGTTTGCTGGGTGGAATTGATGCGGACCACCGAGGATTTGACGTCGGCCGAGTTGGCGGCTTTTAGTGCCGCGGATTCCTGTGCAGCGGGTTTAGACGCGTAGTTTTCCGTCGGCTTGCAGGCGGCGAGCGTGAAATGAATCGTTAGAAAAATAAGCGGACGCATGGGATGGGACTTGAAGTTAGAAAATTCGATTATTTCAGGCCGAGCACGTCCTGCATGTCATAAAGGCCGGCGGGTTTGTCTTTGAGCCAGACTGCGGCGCGCACGGCACCGGAGGCGAAAGTCATGCGTGAGGAGGCTTTATGGCTGAGTTCGACGCGTTCGCCATCGGCGGCGAAGATGACGGTGTGATCGCCTACGACATCGCCGCCGCGGAGCGTGTGCATGCCTATTTCCTGCGGTTTGCGCGGGCCGATATTGCCGAGGCGGCCGTGGGTGACATCGGCCTCGTAGGAGGTGTTGGTTTCCTCGTTGATTATTTCTAGCAAGGTGCGGGCGGTGCCGGATGGAGAGTCGATTTTGTGTTTGTGGTGCATCTCGACGACTTCGATGTCGAAGCGGTCTTGGGTGAGGATGCGTGCGGCGTGGCGGGTGAGCCAGAAGAGGGTGTTGACGCCGACCGAGTAGTTAGACGCGAGGACGATGGGCAGTTTTTTAGCCGCTTCGTGGATCATGGCGCGTTCAGCATCGGTGTGGCCGGTGGTTCCGATCACGAGGCGGGTGCCGTTTTTTAGGGCGGCTTCGATGACTTGGGCGGTGAACGAATGGACCGTGAAATCGATGACGCATTCAGCCTTTTGAAATGCGTCGTCGAGGTCTTGGCCGAGATCGTGGGTGGCGGTGACGGTGACGTCCGGATGGGCGGCGGCGGCTTGGAGAAGGGCTTGGCCCATACGACCGGATTGTCCTGTGATAAGTAGGTTTAGCATAATTTATTTCAGTGTTTCAGCATTTCAGCGTTTACCCATCAGTCTTCCCAGATCATGTGTTTGAGTTGGAGTTGACTGGCGCGGGTGGCGGCTTCTTCGGCGCGTGGGCCTTTGAAGGAAGCAATTTTTTTAGCGCAGGCGATGGCGGCGGGCCAGCGACCGGCTTTTTCGAGGAGGGCGAGTGCGCGGAATCCGCAGAGTTCGAAGTATTGCCATTCCGCCGGGGGTGTGGTGGTTTCCAGCACCGAGTAATAGGCGATGAAGGCCTGATTTTCGCGTTTCAGTGCGGGGTTGGTTTCGTCCGGTAGTTGTTCGAGGGTTCTGCCGCGCATGTATTGGAGGCGATAGAAGATGGAGGGAAACTTTTCGGCATGGACGAGGAGTTTATCATAAACGCCTAGAGCTTCGGCCAAGGAGACGGGGTTTACGCTACCTTGGGCATAAGTTGCCTCACCTAACAGAAGTCCGGCGGGTAGGTGGAGCGGATCGGTTTCCGCGAGATTCTCGAACCAGGTGCGCAGGAAATTGGAGGCGTCGGCGAGCCGGTTCATGTCGATCATGAGTCGGGCTTTTTCGAGTTTGGCGAGGGAGCTTACCGGGCCTTTGGTGTTCATCGCCTTATCGAAGAGGATGAGGGCTTCCTGTTGAGATTGGGTGGTGGGGACTAGGGCGGCAGAGCGTGCGGATAGCAGCCAGGCGGCTTGGGCGCGGGCGGGATCGGTGTCTGATGAGGCGAGTTTTTCGAGCACCAGTCGGGCGTCGTTGTAGCTGCGGGTTTGGAACAAATTGCGGCCGAGGATGAGTGAAGCTTCGGCGGTGGAAGGTTGCTCTGGGTATTGTTCCAGGAGGGCGCGGGCGGCAGCGATGGCGGCGGCGGAGTCTTGTGATAGATCGTGGATGCGGAGACTGACCAAGGCGAGGTGCGAGGGATCTAGATTGATGGATGCATCAGGATCGGCGGCGATGGTATCGATTTGGGCGCGGGCGAATGATAAGTCCGGCTTGGTTCCTGCTAGAGCGGCTTCGGCGGCGGCGAGGCGAGCTTCGGGCCATCGTTGATGAGTCGGGTGGTGGGTGAGGAAATCCTCGATGGCGGTGCGTTGATTCGTTGGATCGGTGAGAGATAAGGCGCGCTCCAGTTCGAGGTCGGCGGCAAGGCTGCGGTTTTCCGGTTGATCGGTCTGAAGAATGGGAATGGTATCCGTGGTGTTGTCGCCGAGTTGGAGGATGGCGGCATTCATGCGGGCGGCATTTGAATTTTCACCGGAGAGCGAGAGAGCAGCTTCTTCGAAGAGCGGGATGGCTTGATCTTTGTCGCCTTGGAGGTATGCGGTCTTGGCTTGAAGGTAAGCGGCTTCGCCTTGGATGTTGGGGGATGCGGTGCATTCTCTGAGTATATTGAGGATGTGCAAGGCGCGGTTGGCGGAGCCCTCTTCGAGAGCCCATTGAGCGGTTAGAAATAGCGCTCGTTTGGCGAGGGGATGGCCGGGGTTTTCAAGACGGAGGCGAGTGTGCAGGAATCGGGCCTCGGCGCGCGCTTCCGGGGTGCCGATGCGATGTAGGCCCAGCGCACGGGTGAAAAGCGAGTAGGTGAGCAAGTCGCTGGACTGGGTGGCGCTTGGCCATGCGGAGACCGCAAAGCATTCCGTGGTGGCGAGTGGGCCGGTGGCGGGCAGTTCGGCGGGAGTGATCCATTGAGCGAGTCGCTCGAGGATCGGATCGGATAGGGTGGGGGATTCCGGCAATGTGTCCTGCAGGCGTTTGAACATCGCCTCAAGTTGCGGGGAATCCGGGTGGCTTTGGATGAACTGAAGCAGGAATTCCGTGGCGGTTTCCGGTGTTCCGTTGGCTTGGAAGGCATCCGCGAGGCCGATGACCGCTTGGTGATATCGGCGAAGTGACTGGCCCTGTGGTTGATCGACGAGGGTTTGAAAGCTGGATGCGGCCTCTGCGGGGCGGTTCTCGGCGAGCAGTAGATTGGCTTCGAGAAATGTGGCGAGCGGGAGATCTTGAGGGCTGACCAAGGAGCTGGCGGGCATGGTTTGCCGGGCATTTTCGGTTTGGCCGAGTTCCAGCAGGATTTCGACTTGATGAAGGCGGGCTTTCGCGGTGAGCGCGGGATCGGAGGAAGAGGAGGCGAGGGTTGATAGAATCGTTAGGGCATCGTCAGGTTTGTCGAGTGCCAGTTCGAGATTGGCGGTGGTGAACAGGGCCTCGTTGCGATATGGGGCTTCGGGATTGAGAGCGATTGGCGAGAGCGTGCTGACGGCCTCCGCGAATTTCCCAAGGCCGGCAAGGGCCTGGCCTGTCCAAAATGGAGCTTCTGGATGCCCGGTGGCGAAGGATTGGCCGAGCAGTTCCATTGCCTTGGTGGGTTTTCCGTCACGAATCAAGGTCTCAGCCATGCGGATGGCGGCCTCGGATTTCTCTTTGGGGTCGAGGTTTTGGCTGGCAAGGCAATCGCTGAAATGAAGAGCCGCGATTTCATAAAGGCCGGAGGTGAGGGCGTCGTTGCCTTTCTGCATGAGCAGAGCCTTGTCCTGCCCCATAAGGGCGGACGGCATCGCAAGCAGCAAGAGCGGGAAAATCAACCTGAGCATCATCTGACCGGCGAAGTCTGGATGCGCCGGACGCGCATGGCTAGTGGAAATCCGGGCTAAGCCTGATGCGGCTATTTCGAGAGAAGCTTTCGAATTTCCGTAGCCGGGAGGTTCAGCATGGTCGAGGCCTTCTTGAAATCGCCGTCGGCGCGTTCGACGACCCTGCCGGCGATCTCGCGAGTGATCCAAGGAAGGAGGTCTTCTTCGGTGGGGGCGCTGTTGATCAATTGATCGATTGCTGAGGCAATGAGAGCGGGGGATTTTCCCGGGGCGGAGGACAGCGGGATGTCGTTGGGCAGCAGGACGTTGGAGGAGGCGAGAGCGCAGGCGCGGGCGATGGTGTTTTCCAATTCGCGGACGTTGCCCGGCCAGCTGTGGGATTGCAGGGTATTGATTGCTTCCGCGGAGAGGCGAATGCGGGCCATGCCGTTTTTCTTGGTGATGCGCTGGAGGAAAAACTCGGCGAGCAAGGGGACGTCTTCCAGGCGCTCGCGCAGCGGTGGAATGCGGATTTCCACCACATTGAGGCGGTAATACAGATCCTCGCGGAAACGCCCGGCGGTGACTTCATCCGCTAGATTCTTGTGGGTGGCGGCGATGATCCGGACGTCGGTGGTGATGGTTTCGTTGGAGCCGACGCGGGAAAACGACCCATCCTGAAGCACCCGAAGGAGTTTCACTTGGATCGAGAGCGGCATGTCGCCGATTTCATCGAGAAATAAAGTGCTGCCATCAGCTTGTTCGAAGCGCCCGGCGCGGCGGGCGATGGCTCCGGTGAAGGAGCCTTTTTCGTGGCCGAAGAGTTCGCTTTCCAGCAGGTTTTCCGGAATGGCGCCGCAGTTGATGGTCATCATCTCCTTTTGTCGGCGCGGGCTGTATTCGTGGATGGCTTTGGCAACGAGTTCCTTGCCGGTGCCGCTCTCGCCAGCGATCAGGACGGGTGCGTCGGATCGTGCGACACGGCCGACAAGTTTGAAAACCTCCTGCAATGCTCGGGAGACGCCGATCATTTTCACCCGGCTGTCATGCTTTGGGAGTTCGGCCGACGTGTGGTCGGCAGTGCGTCGTTCCTCTTGGGTTTGCAGCGCGGATTCGACCACGACTCTCAGTTCGAAGGCGAGGGATTCCTTGCGTAAGACGTCGTGAGCACCGCACTGGGTGGCCTCGATGAT
>CAYRLT010000712.1:0-1518 GCA_964425095.1 uncultured Luteolibacter sp. | reverse complement strand
TCTGTGCTTTTTGGCGCTGTCGCCTGGCGTGTTTGGGCAGAGTGACGGCTTACTGACGCGCAACGGGGCGCGGGTGTTTCCCATCGGGTTCTATGAACTTCCCACCGCCGATGCCGAGCTGAAGGCGATGGCGGACGCGGGGGTTACGCTGGTGCATTGCCATAGCCGGGCGGATCTGGATCGAGTGCAGCGTGTCGGGATGTCGGGCGTGTTCCCGCTGTCCTTGCAAGAGGGCGCCAGCGACAAGTTGAAGGCGTTGGTCGCGTCGGTGGCGGACCATCCGGCGCTGGCGGTGTGGGAGGGGCCGGACGAAGTGGTGTGGAATTTCACCGCGTATTCGGGGTTGTTCACGTCGATGAAAGTGCACGGCGTGAAGGACGCCTGGTGGAAGCAGACGCCGGAGGCGGTTGCCTATGCAGAAAAACAGTCCGCGCAAATCTTGCCGAAAATGCGCGAGGCCGCCGCGTTCATCCGGAGCCAGGATAAATTGAACCGACCGGTCTGGATTAACGAGGCGCAGAAGAGTGACGTCGGTTATGTTCGGCAGTATCTGGGGTTTGTGGATATTACAGGCTGTGACATCTATCCCGTAAGGGATCTCAAGCAGCCCATTGCGAACGTGGGCGGTGCCACGGATCGCTGGGTACAGGTGGGCAAGGGAAAACCGGTATGGATGGTGTTGCAGGCTTTTTCGTGGCACGAACTCGGTGAAGGCAACACCCACAAGAATCCCGCGTACCCTGCGTTTGCCGAATCGGAGTTCATGGCATTCGATGCGATTGCGCACGGCGCTCGTGGCGTGCTCTACTGGGGATCAGTCTACACGAAGAATGTCCCGTTCCGGGAGTCCCTGTTCGCGGTGACGCGTGAGCTTGCTGCGTTGCAGCCGTTTCTGGTGGCGCCGGATGTTCGCGAAGCGCGCTTATCGGTTGTCGAGCTTCCGTTCGAGCAACCCTTGAAGAATGTGCGCATGATCGCGCGGAAAGTCCAAGCAGAGTATTTGATCGTCCTTCTGAATGAGGATGATCAAGCGCATATGGGGGTCGTGGTGAATGGTTTAGCCGAACTGAATGGGCGCTCGCTGCATCGGTTGTACGGTAACGAAACCGCCGCTGTCATGAACGGGGAATTCATTGCGCGCTTGCTGCCGGGCGAGCTTCGGATGTACTGCACCGACCGGAAGTATGAAGCAGTGAATCGGCAGGGCCGAGATTTCGCGCGGTAATTGCTGCGTCAACTTCGTGATCTTACGGATGCAGCAGAGTCTGCCGCATCGAATCCGGATCGAATCAACTTGCCATTGACCGGCAATCTGGCAAAGTACGTTCCAGATGTCGTGTAGCGGATCAGATTTGAAAGCTGAGTTTTCTGCCGGAGCCTGGCGGTGCTCGGCGGCTTTTCTCTGCGTTTCATTCTGGCAGTATCCAAAACGGGCATCAACTCGTGAAATCGCGATGTCGTTGCTGGTCTAATTGGCCTGCAAATAGACGGTTGCACCCATAGCTCAATTGGATAGAG
>CAYRLT010000711.1:0-7649 GCA_964425095.1 uncultured Luteolibacter sp. | reverse complement strand
GCGAGGTTGATGCCGTTGGAGTGGAGCAGGCGGATGGTGGAGATGAATGTCATCTGACGGATGCTCATGATGAGTAAGCGCAGCAGACGCCACCTAGACATGGCGAAACCGAGAATCAGGTTTCGGACATGGGCCGAACGGGAGATGACCACGGCGGTGCCGATAATGCTGAGGACCACTACTGGCCAGACGGCTTGGGTGAAATGGCTCACCTTGAATGAGATGGCGGTCATGCCATCGGGTTTTGCTCCGACGCCATTGAGCATTTCCTCAACTTGCGGGACGATTTTGACTTGGGAAACGATGAAGGCACCGACCAAGACTGCGATAATGCACCCTGGTGTGATGGTGGCTTTTTTGAGTTGTTTTGAGAAATAGAGTTCGGTTTTCAGTCGCTCGGCGAGTGATTTGAATGCGTGGTGGAGTTGGCCTGCATCCGAGCCGGCTTGGATGAGTCCGACGATTGTATCGCTAAAACGTCCGCTGCGGCGGAAGGCTTCATGGACATTGATGCCGGAGTTGATGTCTTCGCGGATGGTTACCAGAGCTTCCACCATGACTTTGTTCGGCAAGCCATGACCGTAATATTTCAGAGCATCGGCGGTGTTGATCTGAGCGCGTAACATTGAGCCTAGACCGCGAAACAGATCTACTAATTCCCTTTTACTGAACTCCTTGACCTTCTTCGGCTGATTGAGCGAAGCCAGAAGACCTTTTGGGGCTGGTTTGGCAGGGCTTTTCGACGAAGTGGTGGCGGTGTTGGTGGTGCTAGTCATCGGTGTAAGTCATATCGATGACCTTGCTGACGGCTGCAAGGTCGGTTTTTCCATCACGCAGCAAGCGGAGACCGCTGCGCCTGAGGTTGGGCAGGATGCCCTCCATCGCGACTTTGACTTCCAGTTCGTAGGGGGTCATTTCGCCCTTGGAGAGTTGGTCGGAGATTTTCGGGGTGATTGGGATGATTTCGAGGATGGCGGTTCGCCCGCTGTAGCCGGAGTTGCGGCATTCTTGGCAGCCGCCGTTTTTAGCGACGAAGAGCGGGACATTGGCAAATGATTCGTCGAGATTGAAGGTTTTGCGATCGAGCTCGCTGATGCCGTTAGAGGGTTCCTTGCAATAAGGGCATAGGAGTTTTACGAGGCGCTGAGCGCAGGCAGCCTTGAGGGTTTGGGCGATTTTCCAGCGTTCGATGCCGAGTTGTTCGAAGCGCTCGATGATCTGGGAGGCGCGTGGCGTGTGGATGGTGGTGAGTACTTTGTGGCCGGTGACGGCGGCCTCGATGGCGAGTTCGGCGGATTCAAGGTCGCGCACCTCGCCCATCAGAATGATATCCGGGTCCGAGCGCATGAAGGAGGCGATCATGGGCTTGAACTCCTTGGGACTTTTGAGGTCGCAGTGGGTGATGCCGGGGACCTCATCTTCCACGGGGTTTTCCAGCGTGAGGATATTGACTTCGGGGCGGTTGAGTTCGCGTAGGATGGCGTTGAGAGTGGTGGATTTGCCCGAACCTGTGGGGCCGGACATGACGATGATGCCGGCGGGGATTTTCATCACCTTGTTGAGAGCGAACATGGTTTCGTCATCGAAAGCGAGGGTGCCTTTGCCGAGGGTGACGTTGATGTTGCTCTTGTCCAGCAAGCGCATGGTCACGTGATAGCCGCGATAGGTGCGGTGACGTTCGTAGCGGATATCGATGGGGCGGTGGAAATAGGAGATGGTGAAACGTCCCGAAATACCAGGCACGGTATTGCGGATTTCGGTGGGAAGTTTCATCAAGTTGAGCAGGAATGCATCAAGACGGTCCTTGAGCTTCATGGGGATTTCCACTTTGTCGCCGATGTCGCCATCGACGCGGAAGGCATAGTAGAAAGTTTCTTTTTCCACTTTGAAGTGGATGTCGGAGGCGCGGGTTCTAACGGCATCCGCCATGATGGTGGCGATGAGCTGGGCCATCGGCTCGGTATAGTCGGTGGTGATGTCGAAGTCATGGATTCCGTCATCCATGTCCTCGACGTCGATGGCTTCGAGTTCCGAGCGGCTGGGACCGTTGTTAGTGGCTACGGATTCGATGGCACGGGCGATTTCCGAGGCGAGTGTTACGATGCGGACGATTTCAAGATCGGGAAAGCGAGGGGCGAGGTATTCCTCGGCGAGGGAGCTCCATGGATTGGAGACGGCGACGATGAGTTGCTTGGTGCCGCAGACGCAGAGCGGCGCGAAGAAGCCGCGTGTCATGACCGTGGAATCGCAGAATGTGTGAAGCGAGGCATCACAGAATTCGGCGACTTTTGGGAAAAACGGCAAACCGTTGAGCTTGGCGAGGGCCGCCATGAAGCTGTAGCGGGTGACGCGGTTGGGGACTTGGTCTTGGGCGAGTTCGGCGAAGCTGGGATCATGAGCACCAAGCTCGCCCATGATGCGGCGGCTGATGAGTTCGTTGAAGGAGATGCCGTCGAATTCGATCATTGAGAAGAGGAAGAGAAGAGTCTGAAAGTCTGAAAGTCTGAAAGTCTGAAGGTCTGAAGGTCTGAAGGTCTGAAGGTCTGAAGGTCTGAAGGTCTGAAGGTCTGAAGGTCGAAGGTCTGAAGGTCTGGAGGTCGAAGAGGTCGAAGAGGTCGAAGAGGTTTTATAGACGCAGATGCTTGGCTAGAGATTCGATGCCGGAACTTAGGGTTTCTGAGAATGACCGCATATTTTCGGCGGCGGTGATGGAGAGATATTTGCGGTCTTCAGCTAAATAAAGCATGCCACGCACTTCGCCATTGGAACCTTTTGCAATGTTGAGGAACCGTGCAAAATCTTGATCGGTGCGTCGTTCAAATCCTTCGGCGATGTTGTTCATGACGGAGACAGCACATCGTTGTATTTGATCGCGGAAGCCAAAATCCTTTCCCGAAATCGAATCGTAGCTAAACGAGTCATAGACTGTATTTGCCTGCGCACGGGACTGTTGCCAAATGCGTAAATCCTCAAAACGTTTTGCGGTCATAATTTTTCTTCTCTTTTTGACGTTAAGACTTTCAGACGTTTGGACATTTAGACTTTTTCAAAGTTCAAAATGTTTGCGAGTCAGGAATGTCCAGCTTTCGTAGTCGAGGCGGGCGACGGTGATGAAGGGGCGGATGCCGACGCGTTTGAAGACGGTAGTGCGAATTTCTTCTGCGAGGATTAGGGAGGCGACGGGATTGACGGAGGCTGTTCCGATGGCGTCAGTGTCTTCGGCGTAAATCACGGGAGACAGTAGGATCCGTGCGAGGGCGTGGAGTTGATCGAAGGAATCGTAGAAGGCCGAGGGAGCGATGAGTTTGCCGGCAAAGGGGATTTGGGGCGGCGAGGGGCTTAGAGTGCTGGCAACTTTGTTGCCGAGTCCGAGCATCACGGGTCCGAGGTGCTCCTCGCTGTGGCCTTGGACTCTGGCCAATGTTTCGAGAAGATCGGCAGGTTTGCCTAGGGCATGGGCTTCCCGGGCATTAGTGATGGCTTGTCTGAGTTCGGCTGGGGAGGCGGCACGGGCTTCGTGTAAGGCGGCGGATGTTTGATCCAGGCACAGCTCGGCAAAATCCCACGGATCCACAACTGATTGGAGCGCCGCCGCACGGGGAAGGTCGTTGCCTAGTGGTGGATGGGTGGTGGGGAATGGGGAGGCGGACATTCGCTAGAGCGTTAGCGTTTTCCTTTGCCGAAGCGGGGACGGTTGTAAGACGGCGATTCACTTGGCGGCAGTTCGCCCGCGCGGGGGAAGTAAGGGGCTTGGGTCGGTTGGAGACCGCGGATGGAGCGTTTCAGGTTCGCCTCGTGGGCTTGGCCGGGGTTTTCTGGATCGATCCAGTCGTGGTCGCAATCGAGGGTAGTGGCGCTATGGAGGCGATCGCTGGCGCGGCGGGTTGCAATGCCGTTGCTGGGATCGTAGGATTTCGGAGTGACGATGAAGACGAGACTGGCCTTTTCCTTGGTGGCGTCCTTGCTCTTGAAGAAGAAATTGAGAACGGGGATGTCGCCAAGAATTGGAACTTTGGTTTTTCCATCGATTTGAGCTTCGCCGTAGAATCCGCCGACCACGAGCGAGTGTCCGTCCGGGACGCGGGCGAGGGTTTCGATCATGGACTCGGTGACCCTTGGATATTCGTTGCCGGTGATGCTCTTGATTTTCTCGACGATTTGGGCGGAACGCGGGCGCATTTTCATGCGGACTGTGCCATCGGGAAGCAAGGTAGGTGTGACAACAAGCGATATTCCGATTTCACGGTGTTTGTCGGGATCGCTATCGATGGACTTGTCGCTAGTGTCAATTTTATAGCGGACTTCTTCGGTAACGGTAGGATTGTTTCCGGTTGTAGCCGTGGTGGTGGTCGTGATGATGGGGACGCGGTCGATAATGGAGATGGTGGCTTGTTCGTTGTCTTCGGTGATGAGGGTAGGATTGGAGACTTGGCTGGCTAAACCACCTTCGGAGAGGGCGCGGAGGACGCCGGAGAGTTGGAGGGGAGAGAGGACGAGATTTTGGCTGGAGGTGGAAGCCTCGCCTTCCGCAGCTGTAATAATAGGGGAATCTAGTCCGAACACGGAGTTGAGATCGCGAACGACTCGGAGTTCCGTGCCGTCTTTGCCCAGCGAACTGGACCAGTTGACGCCTGTGCGTTCGGCCGCGCCGCTGTTGACTCGGAGGATTTTGGTTTCGACGATGATCTGGCCCTTGGCTTTGTCGATGCCGTGGAGGAGTTCGCGAGCTTGTTCGATGCGGTGAGCGGAATCGATGATGATGATGGTATTGGTTTTGGGTTCGAAGTTCACGATGCCGGTGGTGGGGCTGAGCATGGGTTTGATGAGTTCCTTGATTTGCTCCATGTCGGTGGGGCGGAGGTAGCGGAGTTGGTAATGGAACTCGGCGCTGGGGAGTTGGGCGAGTTGGGCGGAAGTGAGGGCGTAGATCGTGTTGCCTTTGGTGTGGAGTGAGAGGCCATACATGAAGGCGAGTTCCTCCATTTGTTCGAGCGGATTGCCCTCATTGAGGTGGCCGGTCACGAGGAACTCCGGGCCGGCAATTTTGGCATTGTGGAAATATTGGCGTCCGGCGGCTTTGGCGAGGAACTGTAAGATGTCATTGAGGCCAGCATCCTTGATAATGAATCCTTGTTCAGATTTCTGCATTTCTTGCTGCTCCGCAACTGGAGTGCCAGGAACGGCGGGCACGGTTGGTGGAATCGGGCCGGATGGTGTTTGATCCGCAGGAAGTGTCTGGTCCGAGGGTATTCCGCCTGCGGCTTCAGGGAGGGCGCTGGGAATATCTTTGGCGGGCGGTTCAGCCAGTTCTTGGCGCTCCTTGGTTGTTGCCTCGACAGGTTCGATTAGAACGCCCGCCGGGTTTTGGGCGAAAAGGGATGATTCGGCAGCCAAGGCTACGGCGAGGACGATGAGAAATCGGGCGGCTTTCATAATGGTGAGAAATGTTTAGTTCAGGGAATGATCGTTAGGTGAGCTGGCAGATTCGATCTCAAGCGGTGAGTTTGCGTTTTCAGGGACCATTCCGGGAGCGGTGATTTTGCCGTTGCCCGGGGTCATGCCGGGAGGCATGAGAGTGAGTTTGAGGGATGCGGTTTCGCCATTATCGAGGTTGCGGAAGGCGATTTCCTGGGAGCTAACGGCGGCAATTTCGACTTTGATGCTGCGGCCGCGGAAATTCATGGGGAAGCGATCGCCTTGTTTGAATGAGCGATCGCCGACTAGGAAGCGGCGGTCTGCGGGCATGACCGTTGTGACGCGGATGCGGCGGACGATCTCAGCGAAGGGTGTGATTTGAGAGGGGAGAGTTTTGGTGCGAGTTAGTTTGGTAGTGGTTGGTTTGATGACAGGTTTGGCATCCGGGTTTTGCTGTTGGCCGAAGGGATCGGTGGCGCGTGTTTTCATCGAGAATGTGAGGGAAACAGCTTGGACGTAGGCTTGGAGTTCCTCCGGGCTGATGTAGCGTGATGGTCTTTCGTTGATTACAGCTGACAATTCATGGGTAGGGCCTGTAGTCGATGCAGCAGTGGCCGTGGGATTTTTTTGTGGAGGAGCGGCGTTGGTGGGAAGGATGGAGAGAAAAGTCATCATGCAAAAGAGTGCCACCGGCTTGAGTAAAAGCGCTGGGTAGGTGGTGATGAGGCGGTAGTGGATCATAATGATTAATTTTCCCATGCGGTGTAGGTGACCTGGAGATTCATGAGGGAGGGACTGGCGGAGATGGGGTCAATCTTGATATCTTGGAGTTGGAGTTGGGGCATGCGGTTTTCCAATCCGAAGAAGGCCTTCTGCAAGGTGCGGTAAGTGCCGCGGAAGGCGATGCGGATTTGCGAGGATTTTTGGGCGGAAGCGGTACCGAAGCCACCGCTGTTGCTGGGTCGTTCGAAGGCGGTTTGCTGGATTTCCTTACTGGGAAGTTTTTCGGAGATTTCTCGGAGATTGCTGGCTATGGTGCTGGATGTTTCTTCGGAGAGTTGTTGTTTCCAGCGTTCCAAGTGGGGGCGTTGGCTGATTACCTGGGTTTCGATTGCGCGGGCTTCCTGGTTGGTCTGTTCGAATGATTTGTGGGTGTCCACCTTGTTGTTGTATGAAGCTGTCATTTTGGATTTCAGCATCGAGCCGATGCCGACAAATGCCGCCGCGATTAGAATGGGCAGCACGGCTCCGAAGATGATGATGGATTGGCGGTAGAGGTGCATATTTGAGAAAATTCTAAATTCTAAATTCTAAAAGCCCTGAGGTATGGATTGCTGATGCTTTTATTCTCTTCTTTTCGAATTTAATGTTTGGGGTTTAGTGCTTGATTCTACGGGGCTTTTGGAACGGTTAGGGCCATGGGGTCGGTGGCTTCGAATCGTTGGCTGATGGAGAGATCGAAGGTGTAGGGGTAGGTTGATGTGTCGGAGACGTTCAGGTCCTCGGGCGCGACTGGTTTAAAGGCGCCATTTTCCTGGGTGCGGACGTTGACGGTGATGCTGCGGTTGCCGATGGTGGGATCATAGGCGGAGTTGCCGGTGGCGCGTGCGACATCAGCGAAGTGAGCGTTGATGCCATCGCGGGTGTTGAGCTTATTGAGTGTTGTTAGAGCTTCATCGCGGGCGAAGCCGATGATTTTCCATTCCTTGACGAAGCCGACCTTCGCTTGGCCTGCGTTGCTATCGGGCTTGGCAGTATGGGAGTAGCTTTTCACCAGCATGCCGCCATTTTCGGGAAACATGCGTGAAAGCGACTCCATGGCGGTCCAGACCTTGGAGCGGTCTTCGAGTAGATTATCCCAGTGGGCAACTTTTTGGCGTTCCACCGTGAGGCCGGTTAAGCGAACTTTGAGTAAGTCCGCCTGAGATACATCGAAGGACCATTCTGGTTGGCTAACTAAATTTAGGATGCCCCACGCAAAATAGGCGAGGATGAGGGTGGCGGAAATTACGAGGGCAACTCGCGCAAGCCGGAGCAAGCTGAGCAAGCGCATTTCCGAGCGTCTGGGATAGGTTTCGATGGTTTCCCGGGGGCTAGCAGCCTGTCGGATTTGAAGAAATTCAAAAACGACGTCAATATGCGGTCGTCAACGGGCTGCTTTATACTAGTTGTTGTGGTCGCTGCGTCGGTAGATTTGGGGATGGTCAAACAAACGTTTGAATCCATTTCTAACA
>CAYRLT010000710.1:0-2211 GCA_964425095.1 uncultured Luteolibacter sp. | reverse complement strand
GAAATATGTCGGCGATTTGCTTGAACAGCCGATACCGCTGAACTTGAGTACATTCTCGGGCAGAATGTTCATTTCATAATCAGCGATCAGCGTGTTGGGAATCGTGCCCTTTCCATCCGGGTAGGCGTGCTCTTGGCCGCTTAGATCCATGCCTATGATTTCGATGTCCCGTGCGCCTAAGCGGACCGCGATCTGTAGCGCGACGAAGGTCACCGTAGTCGCGGAGAAATAGCCATGTTCCGGCATGGTGCTCCATCCGCAGCGGTATGGGTAATTGGGACGCTCCGGAAAACGAAAAGGGGAACCCGAGCTGAGGTTGAGCGCCATCAGCGCCTCTGGCGTGAGGCGCGGCAGCCCGTACCATGAATTGATCTGCTCAATGAGCGCGAACGGCCTGCTCAACAATTCATTTATCGATTCCGTGGCATGGATCGAAGCCGCGCGAAGTACCGTGACAAGAGGAACACCGGCGGCGTTGCCGAAATGAGCGGCTCCACGCAGGGCAAAACGGCTGTCGCTCACGACGAACAAATCAGGTCGTATGTTCACACTCCTGAGCAACGTTGGGGCGCCGCTCACAGCGATCACGAAGCGCGCACCATCGCGCAGCGTTTCCCAATCATGATCTTTCGCGGATGGTCCGGTCGCGACGATGGTCACCGGCTTGTCGATCATGCCCACCAACTGGTCGAGCGGGCGGCTTCTCGCGATGATTTCCGCGCGATGCCGGACGGTCCAGCCTCCGTCGTCATTCCTGCGAAATGATACGCGTGGAACGATCGAGCGCATGTGCCGGCGCAGCAGCCCTCGCTCGGCGAGGCGTGCTAGTGAGGCAGGCAAGTGACGGTACATCCACTCCACGAGCGCAGTTGTGTCACGCGAATCCCGGTTGCTGAGAAAATCTTCGAGTGGAGTCACATTGTAAGCGTATGAGGCGGCAGCGGAAGACACAAGGTCAAACCTCTCCAAAAACGATCACCGCTTGATTCTTGTCACCTGCCGAAAATCCCGAGGCAAGTCGCCGGCGGCGATCCATGACGAGATGGATAAGCCTTTAATGTTTGCGGCAAAACAGGCCACCCGCCCACCGAGCAGCGCGGTGTAGTAGCCGAGCGATGTGGTAGCGAAAAAAAGCAGGTCTTTTGCCGTTAGATTTTCCTCGATCGCGAAGTTGCCTGAAAGCATTTGCGGCTCAGGAGTTCCGCAGCCGGTCAGTCGCCGGTGGATGGATTTGAAGTGTCGCTCTGCCGTCGAGTCCGCAAAATGAAATTTCACGAGTAGCTTGCCGGACGGAAGCGCGTGCTCGTGGATGGCGGCGACAAGAGCATTTTCGTAATCTTCCCACCGGACATGCTGGTAAAGATAGCTTGCGTCCAGGACAACATATGCATTTCCCGGGCTGTCTCCCGCTGGAAGCGGCGGGACATGCGCCGAGACATCAATCCGCCCAGGCATGCCCTCAAAAGCAAGGCGGGAAACGGCATATGCCGCATTATAGCGCGGCATAGTATGGTCGAACATAGGGCGAGTGAAACGATAGTGCGGCCGCACCCATAGCGAGCGGAGCCCGTTCAGCAGAAGCTTCTGGGCCCTTGCATGACGGTTGCGTCGGGTCTTCCACGCCATGGAGGTGAACCCTTCTTCAAGAAACGCCCAGGCCGCGCAATCCGGGTGGGAGATGATTTCCTGATAGAGCATCTTGTTCAAATGAGGGATGTAGGCTTCAAATGGTCGGCCGCCGGTGAGTCCGAGTAGCGCTTCGTCCAAACGCTTTCGCCAAGCCGCGTACCCTTCGCGGTCGAAGCGCCGGAAACATGACTCCATGCCTTCGGAAACATCATCAAGCCCGAGCCCCGCGCCGCACAAGGGAGCGCCGCGTCGTCCGATCGAGCGGACGGCCATCTCCGGAATTCCGCGCAGGCGCATGGCAGACTCGAATACACGTGTGACGAGCGGTGAGTGCGTGACGCACAACTGAAGTAGATCACCAACATTCATGTCTTCCAATCGAGTTTTGCGAGAAGCTGGCGCATGGCATCAGAGTAATCGATCTGCGGATTGATGTGCGGCCCTGGTGGCGGAACGGCATCGCGGCCGGGCTGGATGAGGGTGACGAGGCCTTTTTCTGCAAGCATGCGGACATAGCGGAGATGGGTGTTGGATAAATCATTATTCATGTCCGCGGGGCACAGCGCGAAGACCTGCCGCCCG
>CAYRLT010000709.1:0-2155 GCA_964425095.1 uncultured Luteolibacter sp. | reverse complement strand
ATAGTTTTCCACACCGATCGATGTCAAGGCGTTCAAAAGGGACCCCATTTACGATGACGCTGAGACGACGAATGGCTAACTGCTAGTAATCCGCTTTTGGCGGGTAACCCTTGAAAGAGTCGTTTGACCGGTCCGGAGAGTTGGTATCCGGGGGGATGGTGGACGCGAGTGTGATTTGTTCGGTGTTGTCTTTGACGGCCGTGATCATCGCGTCTAGGCCTTCCCGGATCTCGGCGACCTGTGGGTGCACCTCCTTGATGAGGTCATGTTCGATCTTTGACAGTTTCTCGATGCGTTTTCCCTGCATGTGGAGCTGATCCAGGAGCGAGTTCTGTTTGGATGAGACCCGGTGCATCCACCAGAAGCAGACCACCCAACAGAGCGAGCCCATCAACGCCAACCAGTATGCAATTTCGTTCTTCGCCATTGTCAGTGTCATCCAAGACCCGTAAACTTTAGACAGTGGACTAGCCTTCTTCAATGGGGAGTTACCCGACTATGGAAAGCCAAGTGATGTTGCCATGAGAGGACTGACCCCGTCCACGATGTGGCGGGGCTGATCCTTCGACCCTGCTCCGTCAGCGGATTCCCTGGACCCGCGAGGCCCCCATTTATTTTGCCACCGGTTTTCCGGCGGCCTTCCAGGCGGTGATGCCTCCATCCAAGTCATACACGGTGAAACCGGCGGCGCGAAGCTGCTCCGCCGCCGTGGCGCTGCGCCTGCCACTTCTGCAATAAACGACCACTGCCTTTTTCGGATCAAGTGCCGCCTTGGCTTTGGCAAGAAATCCTTCTTCGGTGACCGTGACGAGTGTGGCTCCTTTAAGGTGGCCCTCATCCCACTCCTCCTTGGTGCGGACGTCGAGGAGTTGCGCGCCGCTGGCAAGGTGCTTCTCCGCCTGTTCGATCTTGACCGGGGCGGCTACCGCTGGCTCGCCTGCTTGGGAATTGCAATCGATGGAAAGCAGAATCGCCATGGTGAGGATCATAAGGAATTTCATACTTTGAGCATCGTTCCGTTCCCGCAATGTAGCAACCCAAGAAGAAAAGCAGTCCTCCTTGGATTTTCAGCGCCAGCCGAGTGCTTCTTCGCAGCGGCTGTTGGCGTTGTTGTCATACGATTGGTCGCCGAGGAATTGACCTGTGGTTCTGTCCCGCTACTGACCCCGTCGATGGGCCGGTCGACGGACTCGACCCGATTCCGTGCCACGTCAACTGGGCGGTGCCAGTCTACACCGCCTACGAAATCGAGTGGTGGCGGGGCATCAAACAAAATTCGATTGTTTCTGTTTCTTGGGATTTGGCCACCAGAAAGGTGCCTGATGCTTGCACGCCTGTAGACATGCTTCCATGATTTGCCCATGGACTGCGAGACTCTTGGCTTAATGGCACCTGCTCCGCGCATCGGAAATCCCAGCTATCGGGCTATCGGTGCGGCTTGCCTCGCGTTGACCTTGATTTCTTGTTCTGTCGTCTCACCGCATTCCAGCAAGAGCGAGGGCCTATTGGCAGCGGCGGAGAAAGGGGACTCCCGCAAGGTCAAGGCCCTGCTTGATGACGGAGTTCCGGTGGACTGCCGCGATATCATCTCGATTCAGGCCATTCACAAGGCGGCAGAGGCGGGCGATCTCGAGTTGGTCAGGCTACTGCTGGCGCGTGGTGCGCGAATCGATGCCCGTGATCATTCAGGTGAGCAGCCTATTCACTACGCGGCGGCATCGGACAACGTGGAGTTGATCCGATTCCTGTTGGATTCAGGGGTCAAGGTGGACGCCCGATCGGATTATGGAAGGCAGCCGCTGCATCTTGCAGCGAGATGGGGGAGTCTGAATGCCGCGCAGCTTTTGCTAGATCGTGGCGGCAAGATCAATGCCTGCGCCGATGCGATTTACGGGACTCCTCTGCACGCGGCGGATGGACACGCGGAAATGGTTTCATTCCTGTTGGCTCATGGCGCGAAGGTCAATGCGACAAGGGATGATGGCAAAACGCCACTGCACAATACGGCGGAGTTCGGTCACATCGATTCCGCGAAAATCCTGCTCGACCATGGAGCACGGATCGAAGCCTCGATCGACAAGGACATCTACGGATTCGAATCCGGCGGCGAGCGTCCAATCCACATCGCCGCCCGGCGCGACAGGCCCGAGTACAT
>CAYRLT010000708.1:0-1699 GCA_964425095.1 uncultured Luteolibacter sp. | reverse complement strand
ATGACCATTCGTTCCCTTATACCCCTGTTATTTGGCATCGCTCTACCTGTGTTTGCAGAGGCAGAAAAGCCCGCAGTCATCGCCGTCCAGCCTCTCGGTAATGTCACCGCTGAACGCTTGCAGGTCGTGAAAAATGGCCTTGAACAAGCCTACGGTGTCGCTGTCGAACTCATGAAATCCACTCCCCTACCCCAGTCAGCATGGTATGCACCGCGCGGCCGTTACCGGGCTGACAAGCTGCTGGATCACCTGAATGAAAGCGCCGCACCCCGACACCAGATCGTGATTGGCATCACGGAAAAAGACATTACCACCAGCAAGGCAGAACACGTCGACTGGGGGATCTTCGGCCTCGGCGAAGTCGATGGCCGGGTCTGCGTGGTGTCCACCTTCCGCCTCGGCGCGCGCGGAGCCGACGAGAAAAAGCTCCGCCATCGTCTGCGAAAAGTCGCCATCCACGAGGTCGGACACGTCACCAGCTTGCCGCATTGCCCGAAAGCCGGCTGCGTGATGCAAGACGCCGAGTCCAGCATCGAAACCGTTGACCGGGAAAGCGGAGCCTTCTGCGACCCCTGCAAGTCGACGAGCCTGAAGTGGATCGCCGAAAAGACGCCGTAAACATAAAATCACTCCTATAAGGTTTTGATAGTTTATGACGATTCGGGTCCCTTGACCGAGGTTAATCGTCGATCAAACAGTCCGGATCAATCCAGCTAAACGCGTCTCCGTCTCCGGCGGGAATCCCAGCTTGCGTTTCAACATCAAATCCCTCGCGAGCGCGGATTTCACACGGCGGGACTCATGATAGTCGCGCCAGCCCATCATTCCCAGCGCCGCCATCACAAACCCGCTGGGCGGCACCGGCAGATCGCTGCCATAGAGCAAGCGGGCTGCAAGCTCCTCGTCCTCGCGGATCCTCGCCATTTGACGTGGTTGAAACCGAAAACTCAAACCCGCCAGTGCGCTGTTGTCGCCATAGAGATTCGGATAAATTTTCGTCATCGCCACGAAGTCATCGAAGTAATCCGGATCCAGCACCATCATCCCAGTCCCGCAGTGCGCGGCGATGCAAGTAACGCCCACTTCTAACGCCTGCGTGAGGATGCGCGGCGTCGCAAATTCAGGCTGAATTACCGGCATCGTCCGTTCACTGCCAGTATGCGCCAGAAGCAAAATTCCCGCCTCGGCCATTCGCTCCAAAAACGGGCGGTAACGGCGGTCGTTCCAATTCATGTTCTGGCAATTGGGCAGACATTTCAGCAACGCCGCACCTCCGTCGATGCAACGCTCCAATTCTTCCATCGCATCCTTGCGCGCTGGATGGATCGATACCGCGGGAATAAACTCCGGGTGCTTCCTTGCCAGATTCAGAACATATTCATTCGGCACATAAAACGAACCGGTATCCGCGATCAATGTGCCATCATCCCGATAGGGCTCCTCGTGCGCCAATATCACCACTGCATCGATTCCCGCCTCGGCGATTTGTTGCCGCAAGGCTTCAACATAGATCTCATCGAAATTTCCGCGCAGATCCGCACTGCGCAAGCCCATCGCGCGCAGCAAAACGGGTTCGCCGATCCGCGTGAGGCCACGCGGACGATACCAGCAACCGGAGTCGCCGCTCCCCGTCCCAATCACATGAACATGGCCGTCGATGCGCATGGTGTGGAGATTCCGCCGAACACCCAAGGCGATA
>CAYRLT010000707.1:0-6217 GCA_964425095.1 uncultured Luteolibacter sp. | reverse complement strand
GCCTCTTGCAACTCGCGCGGCGCAGGGCTAGAGGTTATCGCACCTTTAGAAATTTCCAAGCGATGGCGTATTGGATCGCTGGTGGTTTAACCATTGAAAACCGACGTGCACTTACCCACTAAAAGTTCAGGAGCGCCAATTAAATCCTTACCGCGTTCCAGTTTGGGTGGCGTCGCGGCCGGCGTAACGGCCGTCAACGCCGTCAGTAGGGTCATCAATTTGATGGATAGTTTTTTCATGCGGGTTATTTGAAATTTTCGTTTCGATTTTGTAGATGGTTCCGGTGATTATTTCGTCGGCTTTGAATTGGCCGTGAACTCATTCATGCCAACCAGTTTCGGCGTGGTCTTACTGGACTGAATATCCGCGATGGTTTTATCTATCAGCGCCAACTGCTCACCGGATTTTGAATTGAAGTGCGTGCGCAATTCCTGCAACTGTGGCAGAAACTCTTTGGCATGGGTGCCGTAGCGAACCAAGTAATCAAGACATGGCTGTATGCGTTTCCCTCCACCCCACCGGGTGGGTTCGATCACCGACAAACAGAGCGGCATGCCCTCGCGGATGTGCAACCGTGATAACAAATCCAAACCGGCCAAGCGGATACCATCCGCGAACATTTCATTGCTTGGTGCCATTTTTTCAATCGCCTTGACGACCGCTGGCAAAAGCTGGGCAATATCCTGATCTGTCAGCTTGCCGTAAACGCGGCCCAGTGATCCACGGGCGACACTTTCCTCATTCTGGAGGAGCGATCGGACGGCGGGATACAACAGTTCGCGGTCCACTCCATCCAAGGAATCGGATAGAATGCTCTTGATGTCGCGTGAACCCGGGAATGGTGCGAACAAAGCCACGGCGGCGGCACGTTGGGCCGTGCGCCGCGGGTCGTTCGGGTTTTCCCGCGTCGTCATGCGCAGCAAGTCGCTCACGCTCGCTTTGCGCGCTGATTCGCTCAATCTCGGGATGGAAAAACAGGCGAGGCTTTGCAACCAAGGATCGGAATCCTGAAGCAACGCCCGCAATTGCGGTGCCGCGGCATCCGCGCGCGATCCAAGGCAACCCAAAGCCTCACAGGCACCATAGCGGGAATACAGGTCGGAGCTTGCCAACATTTTCAACAGCGCCGGGACGAAATCGCCCTGCATTTGGCCCAATCCCTTGGCCGAACGCTTACGCACTGCGGGAGACCAACTGGACAAGCCAGCGAGCAATTGCTCCGCGCTGCGACCGGTGTAGCCGTCCTTCGAGGTGAAGTAGTCGCGACCTGCGGCAATGACATCGGCGGTTTGGGTGCGGTTCAGCGCAGGAATCGAAAATGGTTTTTTACCCGTTAGATAAAGGCTCTTTTGTGACGCGGCAAATGCCAACAAATACGACCCGGTGCAGTCCCAGCTCGTGTGTTTTCCATGCTCTTCCTCGCCGACGGGAGAGCCGGGATAAGCCACGTTGCCGTCCCAGCCACGCGCGAGGTCGTAATACCAGGACTGCTCCTTGAAATAGGCACCTGAAGCCGTTGGTCCGCAACGAATCACACCGGGTAACGCCCAGAGCATATTGAAATAGTTGCCGGTATGCCCACGCTCGCGTTCGCTGTAAGCAGCGGCAGACATTTTGGCAAAATACTCCGCCGCCTCGCGGTCGCCTAGCAAATCGAATAGCACCGCCGCGCTGGAACACTTGCCGTTGTCCTCATGGTTGGGCCACGGCTGATGGTCGCCGTAGGGCACAGCGCCCTTATTCACATACCAACGCAAGAAGCTCGTGGACTTGGCAATGGCACGGTCAAGCACCGGATCTTTCACCCCCGCCTCGCGAGCCAGCACCATGGAGACGGTCAAGCCGAGTGCGGGTAAATTCATACAGCCATAGCCATTGAGATTGCCATTGGGCATGGCAAACTTGTGTCCCCATGTGCCAACCGCGCTCTGACCCTGCGCAGCCTCAAGCGCCAAGCGCTTCATGCCATCGAACACTGAACGGTCGCCCGTGGCCATGACATACTCCGCGAGGAACAGGTTCGCATAGCCATAAAACCACGTCGCCATGGATTCCGCATGATACTCGGACACCTTCTTCGCATAAGCATCCAGCATGGGCCGGTATTCCGCCTTGCCGCTCGCCAGCAACGCGAGCGCGTTCATGTTGTTAGGTATGGAAACGTTATCGAGTCCCCGGTTTGCGATGGCTGCGCAACCGAGTTCAAAAACGCGTTTCGATTTCGGGCAGTCAAACGGCGCGGTTTCACTGTAGGTGCCCATCACCTTGAGTTTGAGTTCCGCCGTTTCGGTTTTACCTGCGCGCCAGCGCGTGAGGCGCAGAACACCACCAGCTTTTTCCTCCTCAGCCGCCGTGATCGCACGGGCGAGCTGAACGCGCGAGTCGTCACTGAACATCTGCCCGCCAATGCCCAGGATCACATCACCGCTGCCCAGCACCCCATCCGCTGGCGAACCTTTGGCCACCTCGGTCACCAAAATCTGCCGGGCGGTGACGGTTTGCCCTTTGCCGCCATAAATCCAACCCCGCGCCCCGGTGGGCCCTAGCGTCCAATCGTGGCTTTCATCTTTTTTCCCGCCTTGGGTGAAATCCGGATTGGGAAGGACTTCCTTTTTCTTGGCTTGCGGAGCTGAAAGCGCAGCCGCTCCGCTCAACAGCAGGCAGCCGAATACGATGATGGTGTTTGTTAACCGGTTAAGCTTTTTCATGATTCGATGCTCTTTTGTGATGATTCTTTGGTGACTTCGGAAACTTTGAATTTGTGGCGATGGATAGAAGCCCTGGAAACGTTGTCCGTAATTGACTGCATTTTCTTTTCCAAGAATTTGTAATCCCTCCTTTCGCCGATGGAAATCACAAACGTGGGATTCAAAAATCCCAGCGCTTCTTCGCACCTGTGCCCTGCAATTCGATCCAATCCATCTCCACCGGTCCCGACTGTGTAGGGAGGTAAAGGCGTAGGATGCCCAGCGCGCTTTTCGCTGGTATGCTCACGCTCACGTCCTGCCAGTCGCCGCCGTTGAGCGTGTAGGCGACGGATTGCGCTTTCCCGTCATTGTTGTCGGCCCCGGGCTTCAGCCATTCGATTTTCGCCTCACCTTTCTCCGTACAGCGGGCACGGAACTTGAACTTCGCCGGGCCGCTCACGCCGCTGCCGATGCCGAGAAAAGGCGCTTTGTTCGTCGGGGTGGCGGTAACGATTCCGTTTTTCGTTAGATAAGTGAAGCCGCGTGCCTTCAAGCCCTCCAGTCCGGGAAACTCAGCGTCGTTCACCTTGCCGGGTTTGCCTTTTCCTTTCGAAACGGGATTCTTACCCGCGGGGCCTTTGAAATTTGAATTACTAACAGGAACAACGGCTTCAGCATCCTTGAGGAAACCACTGATGAGTTCGTTCAACTCACTTACGATTTCCGGTTTTTCGGCGGCGAGGTTTTTCGTTTCTCCCTCGTCGTTTTTCAGGTCATAGAGTTCGAGGCGGTCGCTGCCGTCATCGTTATCGGCGTAAAACCGGATGAGCTTCCAGTCGCCTTTGCGGACATAACTACTGGGCAGGAAGCCCGGGATTTCCATAACCTGTTTCGGCGATCCGTGCGGGAAGTGGCAGAAAATGCGATTGCGCGGCGACGACTCACCGAGCAACGTGCGCGACTGATCGAAGCCGTCGAGTTTCACATCCGCGTGCGGTTGAATCCCGCACATTGCCAGCAGTGTCGGATAGAAGTCGGTGCTTTGGAACAACCCATCGTTCGTGGTGTCGGGTTTGGTTTTTCCAGGCCATACCACAATCATCGGCTCGCGTGTGCCTCCTTCGTAAATGGAGGCTTTGCCGCTGCGCTGCGGGAGGTTGCTCGTGGCAGGCATGTCGGCAAATCCCTCGGGATCGGTCGTCTTCGGCGGATAGGCCCAACCGCCGTTGTCGGAGGTAAAGATGATGATCGTGTTGTCGGCCACGCCGGCATCGTCGATCGCTTTGAGCAGATTGCCCACGCCATCGTCGAGGCTGCGCACCATCGCGGCGTAGAGTGGATTGTGCTGCGGGTTTTTCGAATCCGCAGTCTTTTGAAACTCATCGATGTAGTCGCGCCGCGCATTCCATGGCGAGTGCACCGAGTAGGCCCAGTAGTTCACGAAAAACGGTTGGTCCTTGTGCGAGCGGATGAACTTGGCCGCCTCCTCGGACATGCGGTCCTCGATGTGTTCACCGGGCTTGCCGGTAATGTTCGGGTCCTTGATGAATTTCCACGGTGCGAGATAACCGCCGCCGCCAGGTCCGGAGGCGCTTGGCGTGTGGGGGAAATCCAGATCGAAGCCCTGGTCCTTGGGTTCGAAGTGATCGTTCGCGCCGATGTTGTAGCCTAGATGCCATTTCCCGAAATGAGCGGTCGCATAACCGGCCTCGTGCAACGCCTCGGTAAGTGTGAAGTATTCCGGCTTCATGCGGGTGACGCTATCCGCGTTGACCGCACGCATCGCTGGAGTCGGTTTGCAAAGTTTTTTCTCCAACTGGATTTCCGGCAGGTGGCAGTTCGGCACGGTGATGCCCGAGCGCGCCGGATACGCACCGGTGAGGATGCTGCTGCGCGTAGGCGAACAAAGCGGACTGGCCGCATAGGCCTGCGTGAATTTCACTCCGCGTTTGGCAAGCGCATCAATGTGCGGCGTCTGGTGAAACGTGCTGCCGTAGCAACTCACATCGTGCGCGCCGAGGTCGTCGGCAAGGATGAATACGATATTGGGTGTTTTCGCTGTAGCGGCAAAAGCATCGAGAGATAGAAACAGGCAGGCAATCAGGGTGAAGGTCAGTCTGCTCATGGTAAAATGGGTTCAGCTTTTTTCTTCGATGTTTCGGTGGAGTGTCGGTTCATAGAGGTGATGTCTTCTTTCATGGTGATGACTGCAAGCGATCATCGATATTGTCGTCTTGCTTCTTCGCTGATCATTTCGCCTACTTCACGGAGGGTTTTCACATCGATCTCGCGCAGTTTGCCTTTGGAATCGGGACCGACATCGAGGGAGAAGATGTTGCCGAATTTCACCGCTCCCAGATAATCTTGATAGAGTTTCTGTGCGGGATGAACGAGGTTGTCGTGAACGGGAATGGAATAGAACCACATTGCACCACCCTTGTGTGTTGGCAGGATGGGATACGTGAATTCCGCGAGCTGATAGTTTTTCGAAGGGGCATTTTTCATGTGGGGTCCAGCGGACTTGTGATCATCAAGTGGTCCGGGTTTGCCCATCTCACCGAGGCGGATGTCGGCACCTTGTTGGTCCCCGTGGTTGAATCCGACGAAACATCCTGGCTGGAGCGACTTGCAGAAAGCGATGGTTTCCGCGTGGCTTAGTCCGCCATCGCCGACCGCGTGGTCGAACCAAAGATACTCGACGGGACCATACTGCGTGAGCAACTCCTTGAGCTGCGCCTTCTTCATTTCAGGGTCGCGTCCACCTTGGTTGGCTTTTTTAGGGGCAGGCGTCGCGGGATCGTCCAGTCCGCCGGGATGGCGCCACTCGCCTTCGGAGAAGTAGATTGCGAGCTTGATGCCATGTTTGTCGCAGGACTTTTTGAGTTCCGCCAAGACGTCGCGACCGAGCGGCGCCTTGGTTACTTTGCGGTCGGTCGTCTGGGTGTCCCACAGGCAGAAGCCGTCGTGGTGTTTGGCCAGAAAGAGGATATAACCCATGCTCGCTTCCTTGGCTGTGCGCGCCCACTGGTCGGTATCGCACCCGGTGGCCTGAAAGAAGGCCACATCCTCGATGCCGGGCGTCCACTCCTTGCCGGATAAGGTGCTGAATGACCAACAAACGAACATGCCCCAGCGGAGATTCTTGAGCTCCTCGGCGCGTTGTTTGATGCCTGATTGACTCTGGAGCGGTTCCGCGGCATTTGCAGATAGTAATGCCAGTGTGAATGCCAGTGTGAGGTGGGTCAGTATTTTCATTGAGTGCTTTTTGCGAAGGATGAGTGGTCCAAGAGTAAAGTTTCGTAAGCATACGCTTACTCGACTGGATTCTTATCGGCTTCATTTTTTTAAGAATTTTACTCAATAGCCATCTCGTTGGTGGTATCCGGCTGGGGTTGCCGCCGCGGTCTTTGCACTTGTCTACGAAGATGGTGGAAATGAATGGGTAATATGTGGAATTATGTAAATTTTTGGTAAAATATGATGTCCCAGCGGGGCGCGCACGATTTTTAGCTTTGTTCACCAGCGTGATA
>CAYRLT010000706.1:0-16946 GCA_964425095.1 uncultured Luteolibacter sp. | reverse complement strand
ACTCGTGTTGAACCAGACAATCGAGCGCGCCGAACTCCGGCAGATAGCGGCCGAGAAACCCAATGCGATGCATGAGCCGCAAAATGCGGGCGACCTCGCCTTTGCGCTCAAGGATCGCTTGAAAAATCAGGCGGTTGGTCTTGGAGTAGCGGAACGGGCGGTCGATATCATCCCAATGGCTGGCGATGAGGCGGCGGATTTGCGGGCTGAGCTTGAGGTTGCGGACCTGGCAGTGTTGGAAGAGCCGCATCAGACGGCTTGGGTCGTCCCTGAAAATATCCTGGTTTGCGGGAAAAAGGCGACCGTCACGAGCGATGAAGCCATCGAATTCCTCGCGCTTTTTTTTCCGGAACGTGAGGAACGAGCGGATGCCGGATTCGGCACGAGAATCCTCTTCGATCTGGAAGGATTCCATCAACGAAGTGGTGTGCTGATAGATATGCCGCGTGTGCCGGTAGTAATCACGCATGAAGGCCTCGGTGCTGCGCAAAATATCCCGCTGGGGATAAGCGAAGGCGGTGGCCACCACGCCTTGGAGCTGGAGCGTGAGTTGATCGGTTCCCTTCCCGGTGTGATAGTGGAGTTCGTTGCGCACCCGGTGGATGAAATCATAAGCTTCCTCGATCTCGCGGCAGGCAGAGACGGTGAGAAATTTTTTCTCGACGAGATCTTCGAGTTTCGAGCTGCCGGTTTTCACCCGGGCGACCCATTGGATGCTATGATAATCACGCATGCCGCCGCAGCCCTCTTTAACGTTGGGCTCCTGCAGGAAAACCGTGCGGGAGTATTTTTCATGTCGGCTGCGCAAGTCCTGACGGCGGAGATCAAAAAACGCCTGCTGGCCCTGATCGATGCATTCCTTGGCGAATTTCGTTTGGAATTGCGCGAACAAGGCGGCGTCGCCACTGATCAGGCGGGCATCCATCAACGAGGTTTTGTTTTCCTGATCAAGCCTTGCCTGCTCCACACATTCGACGATCGAGCGGCAGGCATGGCCGACTTTGAATCCGACATCCCAGAGGAGATAAAGCACATCCTGGACGAGCTCTTGAAGCGGCAACGGGAGCTTGTTAGATGCGCGGGGCAACAGAAATAAGAGGTCGATATCCGAGCGGGGATTCAGCAAGCTGCGGCCGTAGCCGCCGGTAGCCACCAGCGCGATGGGCAGGGCGGGCTGCTCTTTGCGTGAATTGAGCGAGGCTTGGAGAATCGAGGACAGCAGGATGTCAATGAGAGCCGCACGGTCCCGCGCGATTTCGAGGCCGCTGGCTCCCGCACGATGATGCTCTAGAATACTTTGCTCCTCGATTTTAAGAAACTCTTTGTAAAGCGCGATGCGCTCAGCCTGTGACAACTGGCCTTCGATGGCGGGCTTGAGGGCCTCACGGGCATGTTCTTGGAGCGTTTGGAGATAGTCGGGCATGCAGAGGAGTGCGGAAGAGTGCAGCGGGAGGCGGCAAGGTCAAGCGGAGTGAGCCATGTGGGTGCCGACACGGGCGTAAAGCTCGGTTTGACGTGAAGAGAAATCAGCCAGATCTGCTGCGAGTTTCACGGTGCCAGGCTCGAAAATGGTGATCGTGGAGGATCCGCCAAACGCGAAAAATCCCTTCTCCTCGCCTTTTTCCACCGTTTGCCCGGAGGTGAACGTCTGGCAAATACTACCCACACAGGTCGCGCCGATTTCCAATAAAAGCACCGTGCCGAAGCGCTCGGTTTGCAGCGGCGTGATCGTCCGCTTGTTTTGCCAAAGATAAGCCAACTGCTGGCGCAAGGCGATCGGCGATACCGAAAACAACGGCCCCTCGATCATCCGCGTCACACCCGGCACGCCCGCCGCCGGGAAATGGAAGCGGTGATAATCGACCGGGCACAGCCGCGAGAGCACCAGTGCGCCGTCGGCGTATTTTGCAGCAAGATCCGCATTCCCAAGCAAACCGGGCAAATCGAATTTCTGGCCTTTGACGAACACTCCCTCAATCGCGGACGCCCGCTCGAACCCGAGATGGCGGCCATCCGCAGGGAAAACCACGTGGGATTCATCCGGATCCACCGGCCGGGCGGAGGGCTTGAGTTTGCGGTAAAAGAACTCGTTGAAACTGCCGTAGGATGCCGGCGAATCCGCAAAATCCGTAGGGTCCAAGCCGTATTTCTCGATGAATGAGCTTACCCGCGCGGAGGATTCCGGCGTGCTCATCCGGCGGCCATACCATGCGGAGAAAAACGGCCGCTTGACCATCGCCGCGAGCGCGAGCGCCCCAAGCGGATGGCCATACGTCCAGCGCAGAAACCCCTCGCCGTAAACATCTTCGACTTCGAGCTTCCCGCTGTGACGGTTGAAATAATGGATTGGTTCCACGCCGGACTTCTATGCGCAGTCTGGCGGGACCGCAAGAGCGGCGTCACCATGGCTATTTCCAAACCAGCCAGCACTCCCCCCACTGCCGCCGTTGAACGCATCTTCAAACAATCCTGAAAATCCCGGCATGAGGTTTTTATTGATTCCCTGAATTGTCGTGGCTTAGGATCGCGCCCCGCCACTTTGCGTCTTGGCCTTTTTCCCAAGAACGCTGATTTAAAGGCATAATTTCCACTCACGACGCGATGAATCCAGACCGAGCGACTCTCAATTTCCTCAACAGTTTCCCGGAAGAGTCCCGGAAACGCGGTGAAATGCTCCAAAAAGATGGCGCAGTCACCCAGATTTTTGGCAACCACCTTTTCATCCAGGGTCGAGTCGAAGACGAAACCGGAGTTTTCCGCACAAGCCTACGCCTCCAAGGCAATCGTTGGTTCGGATCCTGC
Source organism: uncultured Luteolibacter sp. (assembly GCA_964425095.1). Lineage (GTDB taxonomy): Bacteria > Verrucomicrobiota > Verrucomicrobiia > Verrucomicrobiales > Akkermansiaceae > Luteolibacter. The sequence goes on along the minus strand of CAYRLT010000706.1, from coordinate 14,144 downwards.
ACCGCCGAAGACGAGATCATCGCCGGCGCCTGCCAATACGCCACCATGATGGAGCGCATGCACCGCGGCGAGGACCTCCCGGAATCCCCGAACGAATTCGACGACACCCCGGTGCTCGACATCATCGAGGAAAAACTCGGCCGCGAACTCGATGACAAGGAAGCCGATTTCGTTACCAAAATCGAAAAACGCTACCGCCGTTACGTGATCGAAGGCGAATTGCACGACCACGACATGGTCCGAATCAGCCCGCGCTGGGAAATCACCACCTACGAACCGCTCGAACTCTGGCCGATGCCTCCCGGGGACATCATGGAGTTCTGGAATTACATCGCCTACGCCTTCTATAAGAAAAAACTCCCTTACCCGGAGTTCATGAGCGTGATCACCGATCTCGGTCATGTGCAGAAAAAAATGGCGGACTGGGAGCAAGAACGCGAAGTCGCAGCATGGTATGACTGCATCGAGCAGGTCAACGAACGCCCACCTCAGGACGAACCCCTCACCGTCGCCTTCCGTCTGGTCGCCACCATCAACGAAGCCCGGATCGAGGTAAAGGAAACCAAAGCCAACACCTGGGTTCAACTCCGCGAGAAAAACGACATCGAGAGCTACGTCAACCTGCACCACGAAGGCGCGCTCCTCATGGATGCCCAAAGCCAAACACTCTGGGAACATTACCTCGCGTTCTATCGGAAATACGGCGACACCACCCTCGATTTCGATCAAGAGGAATCCTGCCGCTTCATGAACCGGGTTTTCCGCCAACCCGCACTCAAAGGCTACATCGTCAACCTCGACGAAAAAGAATTCAAGGTCGTCGAGGACGCCCTCAGCTGGGTCTGCGAAGATGATCCATACGACGGCAAAAGTTTTGCCCTACAACTCATCACCGCCGCCGGCGAAAATGTCTCCCACTCGGTTCGACTCCTCCCCGGCCGCAAGGAATTCTATCAGTCCGACGAAACCGTCTTCCCCGGCCCGCCACGCTGGCTCAAGGAAACCGACGTGATGCCGCGCTACCTGATTCCAAAACGCGTCATCGATTCGCTCGAAGGTGTGGAATTCCTCCGTAAAATCGGCGCATCCCTCCCGGAATCCCTCAAGAAGCGCGTCATCGATCTCGAACTGAAACCCAAGTTCGAAATGAAACTCATCGCCGGCCTAACCGCCGCCGAAACCGAGCACCTCGTCATCGACGTCACCGCCATCGAGACCAAAGGCCGCCGCACCGAACGCTTCACCAAAGAAGGTTGGGAACTCGCCGAACAAATCCCCGTCAAGGGCAAGCAACTCCTGCGCTTCGCCCGCGAAGCACTCTATCCAGTGCCGCCCATCCTCGATGAAATGGGACTCTCCTATGACGAGAAACTCCTCTCATTCAAATCTCGCATCACCAAACAATTCCCCGAGAAATTCGCCGAGTGGATCAAGGCGATGCCGGAAAATATCGAACTCGATATCGATCTCCGCCTGAAATCCATCCTCGCCGATCCCGTCACCGCCGCCGTCCGCTTCGAAGTCGTCGGCCAAGATATCGACTGGTTCGACCTCCGCATCGTCATCGACGTGCAAGGTGTCAATCTATCCAAAGCACAAATCCGCCAACTCGTCGCCGCACGCGGTGGCTACGTTCGCATGGATGACGGCTCATGGATGCGCCTCGAAATCAAACTCGATGCCGACCAACGCGAAGCCGTCACCCGCCTCGGACTCGACCCCTTCGACCTCTCCGGCGAGACCCACCGCATGCACGCCCTGCAACTCGCCGATCCCAAAGCAGCCGAGGTCTTCGACCCGAAAGCATGGGAACGCATCAAAGGCCGCGCCGGCGATATTCAACTCGAAGTCAATCCCGACGTCCCCGAGGCTCTCAACGCGACGCTCCGGCCCTATCAGGTCGATGGCTTCAAGTTCCTCGCTTACCTCTCGGTCAACAACTTCGGCGGCATTCTCGCCGATGACATGGGACTCGGAAAAACCATCCAGTCCCTCACCTATCTGCTCTGGCTCTTCGACGAACACCGGAAAACCGGCGGACAGAAAAAACCCGCGCTCGTCGTTTGCCCGAAATCCGTGCTCGACGTCTGGTTCAGCGAAGCCGGAAAATTCACCCCGGAACTCAAAGTCAAGATCCTCAAAAATCGCGACGACATCGATGTGGATCACATCCAAAACAACATCGACATTCTGGTCCTCAACTACGCCCAACTCCGCGTCTGCGGCGAGGAACTCAACGGCATCAAATGGCTCACCACCATTTTGGACGAAGGCCAGCAAATCAAAAACCCGGATTCCAAAGCCGCCAAGTGCGCTCGCGAACTCGACTCCCAGAACCGCCTCGTCCTCACCGGCACGCCGATCGAAAACCGCCTGCTTGACATGTGGTCGCTGATGGCCTTCGCCATGCCCGGCGTGCTTGGCTCCCGCGCTTACTTCAAAAAACGCTTCGATAAACGCAAGGATCCACTCAGCCAAAGCCGCCTCGCCTCGCGCCTCCGGCCGTTCCTCCTCCGCCGCACCAAGCTCCAGGTCGCCCAAGACTTGCCGCCACGGACGGAAGAAGAAGTTTACTCGAAAATGGAAGGCATCCAGCTCGAACTCTACAAAAACGAGCTCAAACGCATCCAAAAAGCCTTGCTCGGCCTCGATTCCGACGAGGCGGTGAAGAAAAACTCCTTCGCCATTCTCCAAGGCCTGATGCGCCTCCGCCAAATCTGCTGCCACCCCGGCCTCATCGATCCAAAATACCTCAAGGAAGAATCCGCCAAAATGGAATCCTTGTTCTATCTACTCGATCAGCTCCACGAGGAAGGCCACAAGGTGCTCGTCTTCTCCCAATTCGTCTCGATGCTCGATCTCATCAAAGCTCGTCTCGAACTCGAAGGCCGCCCCTACAACTACCTCACCGGCCAGACCAAGGACCGCAAAGGCGAAATCGAGAAATTCCAAACCACCAAAGACCCGTCGGTCTTCATGCTTTCACTCAAAGCCGGTGGTTCGGGCCTCAACCTCACCTCGGCCTCCTACGTCATCCTCTACGACCCATGGTGGAACCCCGCCGTCGAAAACCAAGCCATCGACCGAACCCACCGGATCGGCCAGAAAAACAAGGTTATCGCCTATCGACTCCTCACGCGGGATACGGTCGAAGAGAAAATCCGCATTCTCCAACACCAAAAAACCCAACTCGTTACCAACGTGCTCGGAGATGAAGGCTTCGCCTCCAACCTCGGCCTCGACGACTTGCAGTTTATCCTCACGCACAACATCGACGAGGACGAGGAGCAGAAGTAAGATCGTGTCATTCCTTGTGAAACACAATGCCACCGTGCTCGACGCTCGCCAGAATCACATCGCCGTCGGCAAACTTACCATCTAACACGTCGAGACTTAGCACATCGAGCAAATGACGTTGAATCGCGCGCTTCAAGGGGCGCGCGCCATAGACCGGATCATATCCTTGGTTGCCGAGAAATTCCTTGGCCTCCTCCGTGAGGGCGAGAGCGAGGCCTTGCTTGGCGAGGCGCTTGCGGACGCGGTCAAGCTGGAGATCGACGATCGTGGTGAGCTCATCGCGCCTGAGGCGATCGAAGATGACGATTTCATCGATGCGATTGAGAAACTCCGGCCGGAAGTGGCCGCGCAACGCTTCTGTGACCATCGCTTCACGTTGTTCGGCATTTTCCTCACCAAGAATAAACTGCGAACCGATGTTGGATGTTAGAATAATCACGGTATTGCGGAAATCCACCGTGCGGCCCTGGCCGTCGGTGATGCGACCATCATCCAACACTTGCAACAGGACGTTGAACACATCGTGATGGGCTTTTTCGATCTCGTCGAAAAGCACGACGCAATATGGCTTGCGGCGGACACGCTCGGAGAGTTGGCCGCCTTCTTCGTAACCCACATAGCCGGGCGGCGCGCCGATCAAACGGGCGACGCTGTGTTTTTCCATGTATTCGGACATGTCGATCCGGATCATCGCGCCTTCGTCATCGAAAAGAAACTCGGCGAGCGCTTTGGACAACTCGGTCTTGCCGACACCGGTGGGGCCGAGGAACAGGAACGAGCCGATCGGCCGGTTCTCATCCTGCAATCCGGCACGAGCACGCCGCACGGCGTTAGAAACCGCGGTGATGGCTTTTTTCTGGCCGACGACGCGCGCACCGAGACGTTGCTCCATGTGCACCAGTTTTTGCTTCTCGCCTTCCTGAAGGCGGTTCACCGGAATGCCCGTCCATGCGGAAACCACGCGGGCGATGTCTTCCTCGGTAACTTCCTCTTTGAGAATCGCCCCATTTTTCTGGAGCATCGCAAGCTCAGCCTCGGCGGCGGCCAATGCCTTGTGCGCCTCCGGCAAATCGCTGTAGGTGATCTGTGATGCTTTTGTTAGATCGCCGATGCGCTGGGCGCGTTCGGTTTCACCCTTGAGCGTTTCAATCTTTTCCTGCGCGCTGCGGACGTGGTCGATGATCGCCTTTTCATTCCGCCACTGGGCCATCAAGCCGGCCGATTTCTCGCGCAGATTTGCCTGCTCTTCCTTCACTTTTTCCAGCCGCGCGGCCGACGCTTTGTCAGTCTCTTTTTCGAGCGCCTTTTTCTCCATTTCCAACTGCATGATCTGCCGATCTAACACATCAATCTCAGTCGGCATCGAATCGAGCTCGATCTTGAGGCGCGAGGCGGCTTCATCGATCAGATCGACGGCTTTGTCCGGCAAAAAGCGGTCGGATATATAACGATCCGACAAAGCAGCAGCAGCAACCAACGCACCATCCTGAATGCGCACGCCGTGGTGCACTTCGTAGCGCTCCTTCAATCCGCGCAAAATCGCCACGGTGTCTTCCACCGACGGTTCACCGACCATCACCGGCTGAAACCGGCGTTCGAGCGCGGCGTCCTTTTCGATGTGTTTGCGGTATTCATCCAACGTGGTCGCACCGATGGCATGCAATTCGCCGCGGGCGAGTTGGGGTTTCAGGAGGTTCGAAGCATCCACCGCGCCTTCGGCCGCTCCGGCTCCGACGATGGTGTGAAGCTCGTCGATGAAGAGGATGATCTCCCCTTCGGCATCGGTGACTTCTTTCAAGAAAGCCTTGAGCCGATCTTCGAATTCGCCGCGGAATTTCGCTCCAGCGAGCATCGCTCCAAGATCCATCGAAATGACCGACTTGTTTTTCATCGAATCCGGGACGTCGCCGGAAACAATGCGGCGGGCAAGGCCCTCGACGATCGCGGTTTTCCCGACGCCGGGTTCGCCGATGAGCACCGGATTATTTTTGGTGCGGCGGGACAAGACCTGCAGGACGCGGCGGATTTCATCATCGCGGCCGATCACCGGATCGATCTTGCCGGCACGGGCGCGAGCCGTCAGGTCGGTGCCGTATTTTTCGAGTGTCTGATATTTTCCCTCGGGATTCTCATCGGTGACTTTTTGCGAACCGCGCACGCTTTTCACCGCATCCAAGGCTTTCTTCTTATCCAGCCCAGCCTCCTTGAGCAATTTCCCTGCGGGCGAATCGCCCTCCAGCGAGCCAAGCAGGAAATGCTCGACGCTGAGGTAATCATCGCCGAGCGATTCGCGGGCCTTGTCAGCAGAATCAAGCGTCGAGCGCAAGCCGACGCTGATCTGCGGCTGAGTGGTGGCTCCCTGCACGCTCGGTTCGCGGGCGAGGGCCGCCGCGACGGCGGCTTTGAGGCGGGTAACATCCACTCCGGCCTTTTGCAGGATCGGCAACGTGATGCCGCCCTCCTGTTGGAGCAACGCCAGCAAGACGTGCGCGCTCTTGAGTTCCGAATGCGCGGATTTCGAAGCGATGCTCTGCGCGGATTGCAGGGCCTCCTGCATTTTTTGAGTGGTTTTTTCGAGTCCCATGGCGGTGCTTTATAGTCTGATGGACTATAAAGCTCCTAGCAGCGAATTTCAACCTCTTGGCTGGCAAAACAATCAATCGATGATCCGCCGCATCGGGATCATGTGCGATTGATCGAAACCGTGCTTTTTGAAAAACTCCTGAGACTCCGCGCTCATTCGGTCTGTCAGCAGCGTGATACGCTTGAAATTCTTCTGCTTCGCAAACTCCACTACGTGATCCACCAGCATCGCACCATAGCCCTGTCCGCGATGGTCCGGGTGAATGACGACGTCTTCCATCAGGATCACAAATCCACCGCGCGCTGTGGAAATCGTGAATAGCAGGTTCACCATGCCGAAGATTTTATCATGATTTCGCACGACAAAAATGCGCCCGCGATTCGGCTGTTCGAGGATCAAGCGCAGCCCGCGCTCTTGCGCCGTTCGGTCCGGTTTGAAATCATCGGAGCGGGAAAACAGATCCATCACCAACTCCGTGAGCGCCGGCAGATCCTCAAGAGTGGCCGGTTCCACGCGTGGCGGATCACTGCTCACTCCCTTATTTTCGGTCGGCGATGGGTGGTTCATTTGAAAAGGTTGTGTCATGATTTTACGCCGGTGGCACGATTTTTTCCCGCGACCGGAAAAATCCCCCTCATTCCAGCAAATCCGGACGATTCCGTCGCGTCCGAGCCAGCGCGGATTCCTCCCGCCAAGCTTGGATTTTCCGGTGATGTCCGGAAATCAGGACCTCCGGCACCGCCAACCCGCGAAACTCAATGGGCCGCGTGTAGGCCGGCGCTTCCAGCAGATTGGGATCGGAAAACGATTCGTCCACTGGCGACCGCTCGTCACCCAGCGCGCCAGGCAACAAGCGGATCACCGCATCGCACAACACCGCCGCCGCCAGCGCGCCATTCGTCAGAATATAATCACCGATGGAAATTTCCTCATCCACCAGCGCATCGATCACCCGTTGGTCCACCCCTTCGTAGTGGCCGCATAGAATCAGCAAATGCCCCGCCCCCGCCAAGTCCCGGGCCACCGCCTGCTTGAACGGCCGACCCTGCGGCGTCATCAAAATCACTCTGGTATCCGGTCCGCGCAGCGCCTCCACCGCCGCAAACAACGGCTCGGGCTTCAGCAACATCCCCTGCCCTCCCCCGCACAACGAGTCGTCCACCCGCCGGTGCTTGTCCTCCGACCAATCGCGCAATTGATGCCCGACCACCTCCACAATCCCCGCCGCCCGCGCCCGCTGGATAATCGAGTCGCTCAACGGCGCCAACGCCACTTCGGGAAACAAGGTCACAATATCAATCCGCATAGGAAAAACATGAACCGCCGGAAGCAATTTGCCAACTTCCGCCTTTGCCCAGTCGACGGATTCCTCCCAAAAACCGTCATTGCTCTCCTCACTCAGCTACTTTGAAGGAAGGTTGCGCCTCCTTACCGCGAAATATCAGTCGTTTGCACAAAATCAGGAGTCCCAGTAAAACAAGCGATTCAAAGGCCAGTATCAACCAAACCGCCATCGGCAATGGAGCGCGCAAGTAGGCCGATGAAGAATCGGCTGGAATCATCGCGAGTTGATGCAGGATGACCTGTTCGGCGAAGTAGGGAGCATGTTGCCGATCCGACACGAGGATCGGCAGCAAGAGCCTCCCGGTTGGGAGCGGTACCGCAGCGGCGATCATCTCGGCAGCAAGAATTCCTGCGCGGCGATGATCGCCATGCACGCGCGTGCAACCGAGTCCAAGGCCGGTAGCACCAGTGCCGAAGCCGCCAATCACTGGCCCAGAATCGGGATCGAAGTAAGTGGACGGATTGTTTTCCTGATTGGAAAACTCACGCCATCCAGCTGCCAATGCCGTTTCTTGCCAGAATTTCGAAACGTATTCCTCATACCACACAGGAGACATTTCTGGGGACAACTGTCGCGAGTAAGTGAAAAAGAAACCGTTCGTGCAACCGCGGCTCGGAGCTGTGGCGGAGCCATCGGACTGCAGCGCCATGTAAGGAGGAAGTCCGCCCGGAAATGATTCCATCATTCGTTCGAATGCCTTCGCCGCCCAAGCCCGTCGGTCATGACCGTATACGGGCGCTGCTTTCTCGATCATCGCAAGGGCACAGGCGATATCACAGGGGAAACATTGGTTTGGGTAATCATCGATCACCCCCTTAGGCGAAGCGTCAATGTCCGCTGCCAGATCATTCGTTACGGTCTTAAGCAGAGCGAGATGCGCGCGGCTGCCAGTCAAGTTGTGATGTGAGGTGATACATCCGATCATCAACATTCGATAGAAACAATTCGGGGTCGTCAGGATATCATCCCCCCAATATTTCCGCATCCAGTGCGCGTGATCCTCATCGAGCATGATCCGCAACGATGCCTCGATTGCGGCTGCGCCAGTCTTCGCGGGAGCTTCATGCGAAAGGGAAGGATCCGCCCGCCATTGTGCCTGCAAACGCTCGGTGGCTTGTAGATAGAAAAACGCCCCATACACAGGAGATTCCGTGGCGGTGATTTGCGATACATTCAGTGTGGATGCCACTTTCGAGGCAATGCGCGCATCGATATATCCGGGCAGGCGTTTCGACAGGGAACAGTGCAAGGAAAACGCAAACTTCGAGGGCACGGCACCGCGAAGCCCGTCGTCACTCGCCAAATGATAGATCGTAACCCACAATGGGTAAGCCACCAAAGTCAGCGCCATAATCAGGAAAATCCCGCCTGTGAACCTGCGGAACCCCAGACTGCGGGGCGAGCAAAGCGCGATCACTAACATCAGGACCAGCAACACCGCGGCGATGAGAATGATTTCAATCAGCACGCCAACACTGTAGCTTTCTCGCACTTTTTGCCAATGACCATAATGGTCCACGTGCTGAAACCATTCAAACTTCTGGCTTTGCCGCCGCACACAAATCCTCCAAAACCCCTGCATGTCGATTTTCGAGAAAGTCCGTGAGCAGACCATCATCCAATCCTCCGCCGCCGTGCTCGGCTGGGATCAGGAAACTTATTTGCCGCCGGCGGCCACCGAACACCGGGCCGCGCAACTCTCCTGGCTGTCGTCCCGCGCCCACGAACTTGCGACCTCGGATGGATGGAAATCCGACCTCGAATCCGCCGAGGCCGCCGACCCCGGCAGCGACCCGAAACTCACCGCCAACCTTCGCGAACTCCGCCGCGAATTCGAACGCGCCACTAAGATCCCGGTCGAACTCGTCGCCCGCGAATCCACCGCCAGCTCGCTCGCCAAACACGCTTGGGCGGATGCCCGGCAACGCTCGGATTTCTCGACCTTCGCCCCGCATCTGGAAACTTTACTCGGCATCGCCCGTGAGAAAGCCTCGCTCTGGGGCTACACCGGCGAGCCCTACGATGCTTTGCTCGAAGGCTACGAACGCGGCACCTCCACCGCCGCCGTCGCCGCCCTGTTCGATGCCTTAAAACCCGCGCTGCGCGAAACCGCTGCCCGCGCCGTGGAAAAATCCGCCGCCCTTGCCGCCTCGCTCCCGCCCGGCCCCTACCCGATTGCCGCCCAGCAATCGCTCAACTTCCGCATCGCCGAATCCATCGGCTTCGATTTCCAAGCCGGCCGGATCGACACCACCACGCACCCGTTTTGCACTACGCTCGGTCCACGCGATGTCCGCCTCACCACGCGCTACGATGAGGCGGATTTCACATCTTCACTCTTCGGCGTCCTCCACGAGGCCGGCCACGGAATGTATGAACAAGGCCTTCCCGCCGACGATTTCGGCTTACCCTCCGGCTCCTCGGTTTCACTCGGCATCCATGAATCGCAATCCCGCCTCTGGGAAAACCATGTCGGCCGCTCATCATCGTTTTGGAAACGTTGGTATCCAGTGGCGCAGGAAACATTCCCTCAACTCGCAAATTTCCCGTTAGACAATTTCCTCACCTACCTGTGGCGCGCCGAGTTTTCCACCGTCCGCGTCGAGGCTGATGAAGCCACCTACGATCTCCACATCATTCTCCGCTTCGGCCTCGAACGCCGGATGCTCAATGGTGATCTAGCAGTCGCCGACGTGCCAGCCGCATGGAATGAAAGTTTCCGCGAACTCTTCGGATTCACTCCGGAAAACGACCGCCAAGGCTGTTTGCAGGATATCCATTGGTCGATGGGTGGGCTCGGTTACTTCGCGACCTACACGCTCGGAAATATCAACTCCGCACAACTCTTCGCCGCCGCCCGCAAGGAACCAACTATCGCCTCCGCCATCGATTCCGCAGACTATGCGCCATTGCTGGCCTGGCTGCGCAAAAACGTCCACGCTCACGGCGCCACCCTTGACCCGGTCGAACTGATGGAGAAAGCCACCGGCAGCCGCCCGGACACCACCGCATACCTAGCGCATCTTGGGTCGCGCTACGTTTGATGGTTTTCTTGAAAAAATGAGTCAAATCACTCAGATATTACAGAAGATTGATTCATCGAATCCTTTTGTCAGGATTTCACTTACTGGTTGAAATTCATAATCTGAAAATGATCGGTGTGGAAAACTACGAATAGATTCCGCCCCAGACTTCCTTCAGACGGGCGATGGAGTCGCCCCAGGGAGACTGTTATAGCGACGACCACCCCGGGTTGGGTTGTTTTTTGGATTGCTCCCTGACAGGCGTGCCGCTCGCCTTCGATTTCATCCATCATACGCTGTTGCCGGCCTTCTAGGCGGTGTGGAGCGCGGTCATCGTGAAACAGACCTACAAGAACCGCCAGATCAAGACACTCGGCCACGGCCCTGAAGCCGCTGTTGACGCCGACGCCACCTGAGCTCTCACGGAAAAGACACGCGCGCCACTGGCAGCCAAGACCAAGGACTCCCTCAAACCGATGGAGCACGAGATCGTCATCACGCCGGTCGATTGAACGTCCGGCCAAAGTGCTGGATTTGCAGCAATCAATCATTCCCACAGATTTAACTGGCGCATTGCCCGCGCTTCGCGCTCTTGGCGTATGTGAAAGATATGATGGACTCAATGGATCGGCACGGCTGGGCGGTGATGCCGGATTGCATGGAGCAGGGCGATTCACTGAGATTGATGAATGAATGCGAGCTAGGTTTCGAAAAAGGTGATTTCAAACGGGCCGGCGTCGGCCGGGGAGTGAATCTGGAAGTTCGTGAGGAGATCCGCAGGGATCACGTGATGTGGATCGAACCCGGTGACACCTCGGTGGAACAAGAGATCTGGCTCGCGAAACTCGAACGGCTACGCTTGTCCATGAACCAGCGGTTTTTGCTCGGCCTGTTCGGGTTTGAAGGGCACTTCGCGATCTATCCGGAGGGAGCATTTTACAAGGCACATCTAGACCGGCACGCGGGAACCACCGGACGAATTGTGACCGTGATCCTCTACCTGAATCAAAACTGGCAACCTGGCGATGGCGGAGAACTGAAGCTCTGGACAAGCCCGGGCGACAAAGCCGGCGCGTTCGAATTGATCCAACCCCGGATGGGCACGTTGGTCTGTTTTATGGCTGGCGACTTCTGGCACGAGGTCCTACCCGCTAACAAAACCCGGATGAGCATCACCGGATGGTTTTTGCAAAGGTGAACACCCCCCTGCCTCCAGCCCGGCCACCGGCTCTTTCAACGGCCATCACCCCAAAAGCAAATTTCTAACAGTAACGGAAAGCACTTCGCTCACCTCATTGGCATCCCATGGGCATCGGCGGACACGTTCCGCCGCTCCTTGAGCTCAACTCACGCGCCCAGATTCGGATCGTAATCCTTGGGTGCGCGGACGATTTTCTCGATGCCGTGTTTGGTGACGAGATTGCCGCCGCTGGAACGGCTTTTAATACCAAACTCCGCGAAATGGAGCGGACGGATTAGATTGCGCATGCGCAGACCGGACTTGAGGTGGACGAGCAACATCTGCGCGGAGCTTTCTTCGTTCGTCTTGTGAACGGCGAAATACAACACGCGGGTGCCGGGCTTGCCTTTGGTGAGATCGTATTCCTTGTCGCGGGTGACGCCGCCGACAGTGAACCGCTTGGCTAGAATCGCCCCGTCGCGGCCATCCCGATAGATCATCGAGTAAATCAAATCCTCGTCCTTGCGGAAAATGACAACCCGCAACGGCCGCTGCCCGACGAAGACCTTATCGGCCACTTTCATCACCCGCATTTTTCCGTCTTGGGTGAAGGTGATGATGTCATCGATCGTGGAACATCTTTCGACGGGTTCGCCATCTTTTTTCAATCCGTATCCGGCGAATCCGTTCTTAGCATCCAGATAGAGCGTTTCGGTAGCGGCGACCACCTGCATGCGGTCCACCCGCTCAAACGAGGCGATCTCGGTTTTTCGCTCACGGCCAGCACCGTATTTTTTGCCGAGTTCCTCAAACCACTTGATAGTGAATTTAGTTAGATTGCGGAGGTTTTTCTCGGTCTCGTCGACGAGCTTTTCAAGTCCGCGGATTTCCTCATCAGCCTTGAACGCATCGAACTTCGAGATGCGTTTGATTTTAATCTCCGTCAGACGGACGATGTCTTCTTCGGTGACCTCGCGCTTGAGGAGTTTCTTGAACGGCTTGAGGCCATCATCGATGGCCTTGATGACCGCCTCCCAAGTTTCGCATTCCTCGATGTCCCGGTAGATCCGTTTTTCGATGAAAATCTTCTCCAGCGAGCTGAAATGCCATTTTTCGGCGAGTTCGGAAAGTTTGATGCCGAGCTCGAGTTCCAGCAGTTTTTTCGTCTGTTGGGTCGTACGACGAAGAATGTCGGAGACACCGAGAAACTGCGGTTTGCCGTCGACGATGACACAGGCGTTCGGCGAGAGCGGCAATTCGCAATCACTGAAGGCGAAGAGCGCGTCGCGGGTTTGCTCGGAATCCGCCCCAGCGGGCAGGTAAACAAGGATGTCGGCTTTGGCGGCGGTGTTGTCCTCGATCTTCGCGATCTTGATCTTGCCCTTGTCCGCAGCGGCGACGATCGAATCCATCAGCGCACCGGTGGTGGTGCCGAAAGGAATCTCGGTGATGCGCAGCATTCCTTTTTTCTCCAATGAAATGCGCGCACGGACCCTTACCTTACCGCCACGCAGACCATCTTTGTATTCGGATGCGTCCATGATGCCGCCGGTCGGAAAATCGGGAAGCAGGGTGAACGGCTGGTCGCGGAGCACGGCGATAGAAGCCTCGATGAGCTCCATGAAATTGTGTGGCAGCACCTTGCACGCCAGTCCGACGGCGATGCCCTCGACGCCTTGGGCGAGCAGCAACGGGAATTTCACCGGCAACGTGTCCGGCTCCTTGCGGCGTCCGTCGTAGCTGGGCAGCCAGTTGGTGGTTTTCGGGTTGAAAACGACGTCGTTGGCGAATTTCGTCAGCCGGGCTTCGATATACCGCGGTGCGGCCGCTCCATCGCCGGTGAGCGTGTTGCCCCAGTTTCCTTGAGTATCGATCAGCAATTCCTTCTGGCCGAGGCCCACAATGGCGGCACCGATCGATTGATCGCCGTGCGGATGATAATTCATCGTATTGCCCACGATCCCCGCGACTTTGTTGTAACGACCGTCGTCCAATTCGTCCATCGCGTGCAAAATCCGGCGTTGCACCGGTTTTAGGCCATCGTAAAGGTGCGGCACCGCACGTTCGAGAATCACGTAGCTGGCGTAATCGAGGAAATAGTCGGAATACATCGCGCCGAGCGAGGCATGTTGATCCGGGTCGTGCGTCATGATGCACGGATGCTTACTGGGAGCGGGCGTCGGGTGCAAGTCCGACCTGTCGCTCAGAATTCAACCTCCAGCATTGAAAGCAAAACATCGAAGAAAAGAGCATGGCGGGCCAGACTCTTCACTTCGATGTGTGGGGTGGAAATTCGAGAATCGGACTTTTCCTAAAGCCTATTCCACTCAGGGAGCCTTCGGTCCAGCGCCATCTGGGCCAACGGGGGCACCTGATCCATGTGGACCGCGCTTCCCATCCGGGCCACCATGAGGCATTGGGCGTTTGGGCATTTTCGCACGTTCTTCCACGCTGAGCTTGCCGTCGCCGTCCTTGTCGAATTTCTTAATCATCTCGGCCTGATGTCCCTCTTTGGCTTTCTCCCGTTCTTCGTCGTTGAGCTTGCCGTCGCCGTCCTTGTCGAATTTGGCGATCATTTCCTTCCGACGTTCCTCCATTTTAGCCGTTCTGGCCGCTTGCATCGCCTTGCGCTCGTCTTCGGAAAGCTTGCCATCCTTGTCCGTATCGAATTTCTCGAGCATTGCCTGAGGTGTGCCATCAGGGGGTATTGGGCGT